>NZ_JAIGQA010000065.1:0-36540 GCF_019733245.1 Streptomyces sp. WAC04114 | reverse complement strand
GAGGGGCATAAATGCCCCTTGGGGAATTTCTGACGAAATTCCTGCGCCCCGGAAATTCGTCTGACGACGAATTCGCTGTGGTTTTTGCCGGGGCGCTGACGCGCCCCTTTGTTTGCGTGTGAATTTGTCTGACGACAAATTCGTTAGGTTGATTATCGTGGGTGGTTTTGGTTTTTTGCCTGGCGGCCAAAAATTGTTTTTGTGTTTTGTTTGAACCGCTGGCGCGGTCTTTTTGGGGTGTTGGTTTTCTTTCGGGTGTGACGTGTCGTCATGCCTGTTGGCATGACTGTTTGTTGGGTGCTGGTGCTCATGTGTTCGTGCGGCTGGCGCCGCTGGTGTGGGCTTGCGTCGTGTCGTTTATGGGGCGTTGTGTGTGGTTGGACTCGCTTGCGGTGTCTTGTTGGTGCTCGTCGTGTCGGCGTACTCCCACTGGTTTTTGAGTCTGTTGTTTGCTGTACGGGGGTTCGAGTGTTCTGGGCCCGTGGTTCTGATGGCCTTCGTTGCTGGATCTTGTCTGCAGCTTTGCGGGGTTGTTCGGCTTGAGCGGTGGGCGCTGACGCGCCGTGTGCTGGCCGGCCTTGTTGAGGTGGCGGTGTTGCTCGCTGGGCAGCCGGGGCGTCGGGGCTCGTACGTGTGTGGGCTCGGCGATGCGATGCGAGGGGCCGGGCGTGCGGTGAGTTGGTGGGCGCGCTGGGGGCGCATTTCATGAATCGTCCTGAACTGCATTGACATAGAGGGGTGTTGGTAGAACGGTTCGATGGAACGAAGCGCAGTACCTGTACGGCTGGGGGGTCGGCATGGGGGCGTACGACGAGACTGGCGTGTCCCGGCAGTGGCACGAGCGGAGCAGTAGCTGGCTGCGGTTGCTGGTCGAGGTGCCGGAGGCGAGCCGTGGGACCGTCTTGGGCTTGCGACGGCAGGTCGGGGAACGGCTTGGTTGTGACGCGTCCGGCGACCGGTGGCGGGTGGGGCCGCTGTTCCCCGGAGCGTGGAGGGATGCGGATCTCGGCAGGTTCTTCGAAGTGAGTGGTGCCGTCGTCGCCACTTCCGCCTATTCGCTGCAAGCTCTCTC
This sequence comes from Streptomyces sp. WAC04114, assembly GCF_019733245.1. Lineage (NCBI taxonomy): Bacteria > Bacillati > Actinomycetota > Actinomycetes > Kitasatosporales > Streptomycetaceae > Streptomyces > Streptomyces sp. WAC04114. The sequence goes on along the minus strand of NZ_JAIGQA010000065.1, from coordinate 35,468 downwards.
TTACGATCTGGCCCGTCGGCTCGATCGTGGCGGGCCGTGGCGGACCGAGCCCGATCTGCCGCAGAGCGTCTACCGGCTCGGCCCTCCTCGGCGGAGCGTGGGCTTGTCAGCTGCGGTTGCCTCGCCTGCTGTTTCAGCCGCGGATACGTCCGTTCCTACGTGGGCCTTGGACAACATCAGGGCCCGGATGGCCTGGAATCTGCCGCCCGGTCCTGGCGGGGCGGCCCGGGGCGCGGGCGTGCGCATCGGGCATCCTGATACCGGTTACGTGCTCCATCCGGAGCTGGAGCCTGACGCGCTCGATCTGATGAGCGACCTTGATCTGCTGAGCGGCGATGACGACGCCCGTGACCCGCTGGTCAAGCGGTGGTGGTTCCCGTTCGACACCCCGGGGCACGGCACCCACACCGGTAGCGTGATCGCGAGCCGGGAGCGGGGACAGGTTTGCGGTGTCGCCCCCGAGTCGACTCTGGTGCCGATCCGTACGATCACGAGCGTCACGCAGGTGTTCGACGGTGATGTGGCCAAGGCCGTCCGGTACACCGTGCAGGCCGGCTGCCAGGTCGTCTCCCTGAGCCTGGGCGGGCTCGGCTTCAACGGGCTGCGCGCTGCGATCCGGCATGCGGTCGCGCAAGGGTTGATCGTCGTCGCAGCGGCCGGTCAGCGTGTGGGGTTCGTCGTGGCGCCCGCCGTCTATCCCGAGTGCGTCGCGGCTGCGGCGAGCACCGCCGACGACCGGCCCTGGCCCAGTTCCTCCCATGGTCCGGCGGTCGACATCTGCGCACCGGGCGAGCGGATCTGGGTGGCCGAGGTGGATGCCGCTTCCCGGCCGCCGGTGTTCCGGGTGAGCAACACCGACCACGACGGCACCTCGTACGCGACGGCACACATGGCTGGCGTGGCGGCGCTATGGGTGGCGCACCACGGACACGCCGAGCTCAAGGCGCGTTACGGCGCCGAGCAGATCCAGAGCGTCTTCTTGCACCTGCTCGGTACGGCGGGGCACCGTCGCCCGGCCGGCTGGGACACCGGCCAGTGGGGTGCGGGCATCGTGGACGCCGAAGCCCTGCTCAGCGCTCCCTTGCCGGCTGCGGTGCCAGTCTTGCGGCGGTTCACGGCGGGTGCCGATCTGCCGACGCCGTGGGAGCCGTTGGCCGTTGTCCTGCCCGAGCTCGGCGCGGACGAGATCGAGGAACGGCTCGCCGGTCTCGCCCGGCATGCGGCGCGGCCTCTCGTCGACGTCACGGCGGCCGGGGTCACTGCCTCCTACGCCGCCGAGATGGCCCGCTTGCTCGCCGAGAACCCGGTGTTGCGTGCCCGCTTCGTCGAGGACAAGCCCGGTACAGCGGCCGGTCTGCTGCTTGCGGAGATCGGGTCGGCCGGTTCGTGGTCTCTCGCCGACGCCGTGGGCTGCGCGTCCCCGCGCTGGGTCTGAGGTTCCCCGGGGGCCTGGCCGGACTGTGCGTGCCCCTCGTCATCCCTTTTGCTTCCCTCTCCCGCCCATCTCGTCAAGGAGGTCGACCATGCCCGAGGACGGCACCCGACCCGAGCCCGAAGACCCTGCCCTGGCCGGTGAACTGCGCGATCTGGCCCGAGGCCTGACTCTCCAGCTGACCAACGACGCGATCCCCGACGACCTCGACGCGGCGGCTGTGCGCGCGACCTTGAACGAACTCGGCCTGCCCAGTGCCCACGTGAGCGATACGACGCTGGACCGGCTGCGCGAGCGCTCCCCCGATGTCGTACGGCGCTTGTCTGGTGATCCGTCGCTGGCCCACCGCTTCGACGTCGAGCTGGTTGCCGTGGCCAACGAACTGGACCTGCCCCGCCCGCCGGGCCGAGGATCGGGCCCGCGCATCTCGGCCCGGCGGGCCCGCTACACCGGGCGGGGTGATGCGACGGCGGCCACCGCGCTCCTCGACTCCGTCATGGCCCGCACCCTCGACGATGCCGCCTTCGCCGGCGCCTGGCAGGCCGATCCGGTCGCAGCGCTGATCGTGCATGCCGCCGACGTGCCGCCCTGCGTGCTCTCCCTGGCCATCCGCCGTCTGCTCGGCGTGTCCGCCAGCTCACCCACGGAGGTACTGTCATGACCTTCGACGTCCATGGCGGCTACGATCAGTGTGTCTTCCTGGATCAAGGCCTCGCCCAGATGCTCGCGCAGAGCTCCTTCAGCCTGGACGCCTTCCCGTCCAAGGCGATCGACAAGGACCAGGTGCGCGGCACCGTCATCTTCACCCCCGTCTTCAAGTACCTGTACTTCACCACCGAGCCCCTCTTCCCGCTGCGTACCTGGGCGCCTGCTGGTGCGCCGGAGCAGCAGCGTGCTCGGCCGTGGCCGCTGGAGGATCGCGGCGACACCGACACCGTCACCGTGGTCATCGAGCTGTCCGCCATGATCCAGCTCACGGCCTATCGCCTGGGATCCGAATGGATCGATCTCCAGCCACGGTTCGACGAGGAGACCGAGGCCGCGGCCAAGGAGCGGCTGATGAGCCGGTGGCGGATCCCGCTGCGCGGCTATCTGCGCATCACCGACCGTGTCGAAGCCCGCCGCCTCATCGTCCGGACCGAGCGCGACGATGCGTCGGTCACCAAGGAAGCATGGTGCGCGGTGATCGACTTCCGCCCGGACGCACAGCGCGGCCACCCTCTGGTGCGCGTGTGGCTCGACCCGTACGTCACCTTCGCCGAGACCACCGAGGCCGTCGCCGCGATCCGCTACGCCGACCCCGACCTGGCCGACATCACGGCCGAGATCGCCACCGAGGTCCTGCCTAACCTCGCCGGCCTCAGTGACTGGCGGATGCCCGAGGCCGGCCTGATGCCGCTTGCCGTGACCCCGCTGGAGGGCATCCCGACCGACCCCAAGAACCTGGTCGTCCGCACCCAGGCGCAGCCGTCTATGAGCGTGCGTACCAGCCACCTGTGCCTGCTGAACCGCATCAGCGGCAGCGAGGGCAACCCCGAGTTCGCGGGCCGGGCCCTGACCGTCGCCCCCGGCGAGCTGCAGATCGCCGTCGCGCACCGCTACCTGCTGCAGGACCAGGTCGTGGGTGCCCTCGGCTCGTCCGGGGTGCCGGGCCTGACCGCGAAGAGCTTCACGGACGGCTATCCGCTGCGCCTGCGCTCGCCGGTGGAACTGCCGTCCCTCAAGGGGGCCACGCCGTACATCGAACGTATGGCGGTGTACGTCGACGAGGGCGGCACGATACGCATCCCCATGTTCATCCGCGTCCAGCACGCCGCCTTCGAGGCGTGGGCCACCGCGGACATCGCGCTCACCTTCGCCCCGACCATCACCACCAGCAGGGGAACGCCGGTGTTGCGCCTCGTGCCGTCCGTCACGTCGGACGTCGCAATAGGCCACGTGCAGATGGCCTGGTGGGTGTGGGTGCTCGGCGGGGTCGGTGTGCTGGCCGCCGTGCTGAGCGAGATTCTGCGCTCGGTCGTGCGCCAGCAGCTCCTCGGCGGCATCCGCGACGCCCTCGCCGTGTCGCCGACGCCCACCGAGGTCGCCATCCCCGGCGGCGTCGACTTCAGCGTCGCCCAGTTAAGCCTCAACCAGCCCGCCGCCGAGGAGGACCCCGCGGTCGACGGGTTCTTGGCGACCCGCCGGCACGACCTGGTCATCACGCTGACCGCCGTGCGGCTGCCCGCGGCCCTGGACATCTCCTGCACCGCCAAGGACTCCGCCGACCCCGGCAACCGGCTGGACGCCGTGGGCGGGCTGCTGCCCAGTGGCCGGCCGTGGGCGATGAGCATCGACGAGGCGGTCGCCGCGGCCCGTACGGGCACCGTGTTCACCTCGGTCGCACCGGCCGGCACCCGCGCTGCCGTCCGCGTCGTCCAGCCGCAGGGACGCCCCGCCTACCTGCAGACCGTCCCGGACGCCGATCCCGCGAACAACCTGTTCCGCCTGCCGAACTGCCCCTGAGGCCGCGGCCGACGCCGGCCCGAGCCACACCCCTGGGTGCAGCTCGTCCGGCCCTCACTCCATCGTGTGCATCTCGGTGCGGTCGACGCTGAAGTCGCTCGCCGGTGCTGTTCTCGGCGAGTCGGTGAGCGAGGTCGTCTCCTTGAAGGCCTCGACGACGAGGTCCGTGGTCCGCGGCAAGCCGGTCGGCAGCGCGTCGCCTTGAACGCTCCCTGCTGCATGGTCTATGCGATGGGAATCCCGTGTGAGGGGGGTGGCTGGGGTGGGCGTGGTGGTGACCTGTCGCTGACCGACGGCCGATGGGCGCCGGGGTGTTGCCGTGGGCTGCCTGTGTCGTCTTGCCGTACGTGTTAACGCAGTTCGGCGCCCTGGTGACGCAGAGCGTGACGGATGCACTCACGGGTCGTCACAGAGTTGATGCGAACGTGCTGGGCTCGCTCCTCGACGCGGGCTCGTACGGCGGGAACTCGGCCGTGGTGGGGATGCGTTGGGAGGACGTCTGGGCTGTGCCGTTCCGAGCATCGTGGAGCGGAAGGACGTGTTCCTCGGTCGCGTTCCGGTTGTCGATGCGGCGAACGACGCACTGGCGAGCCGCTTGGATTGCCTGTGTGAGCAGGCGAGATGCTCAACGGGGCCTGGGCTGGGGCCCGGTGAGTGATCTTCAGAAGTGGCTCACGGCTGCGGACAGTGGTAGCGCGTAGGCCATGATTGGTACCGAGGGCCTCTCGCACCTCGAGTGTCAGCTGCAACTGGCACATCGAGGTCACGGTGCTCGAGCAAGACCCAAATCCCTGTCTGGACCAACGGATGAAAGGAGATTCCCGCAGGTGGCGTCGCTACGGCGGCGCCACCAGCGCACCCCGCGTCGGGGCCCTCACTCCGTGACGTAGAGCCATATGGAGCACGATGTGCAGCAGTTCAGCGATTCTTCGAACCCCGGGGACGGGCCGTTCATCATCGTCAACGGCCGGATAATTCCCTACAACCCCACCCCCGCGCAGGACACGGGCGATGTCCCGGCCGGCTCGACGTTCTCGGCGTTCCCGGCCGAGCCCGCCGCGCCGACGGGCCCGTTCATCATCGTCAACGGCGCCATGCGCCCGTACGAGCCGGCGGCCCCGGCCGTGCCGGTGCCCGGCTCCGCGCCGGTGCCCGTCCCCGGCATCGTGTCCCCGCTCACGGCCGGTACGGCGGGCGGCGCGGCCAACGGCACGGCGCCCGCCGTGTCCTGGACATCGGTGGCGATCACGGCGATCGTCGCCGCGGTGGTCATCACCTGCATGCTCCTGGGCATGTCGACCGAGGCGATCGTCGCGGGCATCGTGCTGATCGTCCTGCTGGCCAATCACGTGCGGACCGCTCTGGTCTGACGTCCATCCCTTCGGTCGGGGCCCTCTCAGGGCCCCGACCTTCGGGCCGGACGAGAGGAGACCGGTGATGGCCCGTACCCCCGACCCGTTGCCTCAGCGGGACGATCCGGTGATCAACCTCGCGAGTTTCCTGCGGTCCACGCAGGCCGCCGCGAGCACGGTCACCGAGTTCATGACCTTGAAGAAGATCTCGCAGCTCTGCGGGGTCTCGGAGGGCTCGCTGTCCCAGGCGCAGAACGGCGATCCACGCGTCACATGGCGGACCGTGGAGGGCTGGGTCCGCGCCTGCGGCGGTGACCTCACGACCGCACGTCGCCTGTGGAACAAGGTCCACGAGCTGCAGCGGGCGTCGGCCCCCGCCGACGCGGCCGCCGTGCAGGCGAGGGCCTTCGGCTACTGGGACCGGTCCGCGAGCCGGGCGGTCGTACCGGGCCTGGAGAGCGAGGCGCACTTCCTCCTCGCTCTGACCGCGCTGCGTACGTACCTGGGCATGTCACTGCGGGAGCTGGCGCAGGCCACCGCGCGCCTCGATATCCCGTACAGCCGTGCCACCCTGGGTGCTGTCCTCGCCGGAGAGCGTCCCATGACCTTCGAGCACCTAGCCGCAATCCTGGCCGGGTGCGGTGTCCCGGTACGTCAGCAGCAGGGCTGGGCGCGCACCTTCGCCAAGTTCAACGCGGCTCGTGACGTACGTACCGGCTGGAAACCGTGCTCGTTGCGCAGGTCGCGCACGGTGGAACCGAGCGGTGAGCAGGTCGTGAGGGAAATCCTCTCCTCTCCGGCGCGCACGCGCTTCGCGAACGCGCTGGAGCGGGCGCTGGAGGAGGAGAAGGTGACCATCAACATTTTCGCCGCGCGCGCCAAGTTGAAGATGGTGCTCGTCGACCGTCTGTTCGCGGGCAAATTCCTGCCCGCCCACATGCTCGCCCGTGCGAGCGAGGCGGCCGTCGGGGCGAGTCCCCGGACGCGGCGGGAACTCACCGTGCTGGCCCGGGCGCTCGTGCGCTCCCCCACGCCCGAGGAACGGCGGGAGTGGGGCCAGTTCTGCCGCGAGCACGGCGTCCCGGAGTCCTGGGCCGGGTAGCCGGCGGCCGCTCTCCCATCCCGGGGCGGGGTGCGAGGTCCGTGTTGACCTCGCACCCCGCCCCTCTTTTCTTGCTTCGATGCCGCGGCGGGGGCGGGGCGTTCGGCGTACGGCCGGTGCCCGTCATGGCGACACTCCGTACCGGTCGCCGGGTTGGATGCTGCGTCTGCGGGCGTGTATGCCGGTTGAGGCGTTGGGTCGTTGCCTCGGTAGGTACGCCGCAGGCCATGAACGCCGCGATCAGCCGCCAAGAACGGACACCTGGTCTGTCCTCTTGGGCAGTCGCCCGTCGGCTGTCCTGGTCGTGCCGCGGCCGGATGTCGCGGCCTGCGGGCGCCACGGTGCCGGGCACCAAGAACGGACTTCTCGGTCTGTTTTGGGGAGCCGGCCGCGCCGAGGTCGCCGGGTATCAGGGCAGGAGAAGGTCGCCTTGTAGCCGGATGCCACGGCTGGGCGTCGTCGACGGCATGACGTACGGCGCGGTCATCGTTCGGCGCCTCGGAGTTCAGTCCGTGAGCCGCGCCCCCAGCCGCGGCGGCGCAGTCGGCGGCAAGGCCACCGGTGTCATCATCGCCCTGCTCGTCATGCAGGTTGCACGATTGCCTCGGCGCGGTCCAGGCCGCCCTGCCCAGCTCGCGCCTGGCGGGCGGAGCCGGTGAGGGTGCTCACCGTGGCCGGAGGTCGCGGCGGGCCGGTGCGCCTGCGGCTGGCCGTGCCCTGCCGCCTGGTGGCGCGGCGCGGGCAGCACCCGGGGACGATGGTCGGCAACGGCAGTCCGCCTGCGAGGGTGACCGGGCCGTGCGCGAAGTGATGGAGTTGCGAGGCAGCAGCGGGCGGCACACACAGGGGGTTTTCTGCGCGGCGAGACGCCGCGGCTTTTCGCTATCGTCAGGGAAGTGCGTGGCGCCCTCATCCGACTGGCCGCCGTCCGATGGGACCGCAATTCGGTGTGCTCACGAGTCGGGCTTTTCCTGTCAGAACACCCGGGGTAATCGGCGCGCCTACCCAAACGCATTTTTATGAGGGTGCAATATTTTCTCTGCGGTTCGGATTTCGACGCCAGGGGGTCTTCTGCAGACCCGCTTCGTTCCGTCGCCCTAGACTCCCTCACCTTCCTCAATAAATCAATTTTGTTCACGCGAAGGAGCCGTCGAGAGGGTTTATGGCTCGCATGGAGCACACAGAATATTTACTAGTGTAAATTTGCTTCTGAATCTCTCGCCAATGCGGAGGCTGCCTCTCCAGGAGGTGCGGATCATGCGGGTGCGACACGTCAGACAGCGCCGCCTCGCAACAACGCATGGCTGAGGGGGCCGGGTTGCGTGACCGCCTGGCTGTGTCGGCGGCCCTGGGCCCTGCACGGCCTCAGGCTCCCGGCTCGCCACAGGCCCGCTCAGCCCGTTTTCCCATTGCTACGTCCGCAGCAGTGCCACGTGTCGTGCAGGGCGCTCTTCGCGGCGTCGACGAAACGGCCGAGTGCCGCCCAGTAGGGGCTGTAGCAGGCGTCGAAGCCGGCTTCTGCGCCTGCCTCTGCAGCGATGACCGAGTTGAGGGCCTGATACGGATCGGTTGTTGCCTGTTTCACCGCGTAAGCCGCGGCAGCCGCCTCGTCCGGTCCCTCCAGTTCAATGACCCGCACGGCCCGCCTCAGATCGCCGTAGGTGTCCCGAATACGGTCGCGGAGATCCTGCAGCGATGACGACCGGCTTTCCGGGTCACTGATGCGGTGGCAGCTCAGCCATGCGCTGGCCTTGCTGGATGAGGTCCAGGTGGGCCGCCCGGCGAGCCTCGTGCAGCCGCTGCAGCCGCTGCATACGCTGCGACGCCGTCGCCGCGTCAGCCTGGATGCGGGCTGCCCTGGAATTTCCTCTGCTGGTCACCCAGCTGGCGACCACAGCAGTCCCGCCGGTGAGCGCGGCGATCCAGAACGTATTGTCAGCCACGCACCGCAGTGTCCGCGGCCGGCCGTGCGGGCGCCAGAGCGCGCGCGGCTTCCTACAAGCGGCTTCCTGGGAAGTCCTGCAGGGCGGGTAACCCCGTAGGCCAGGAGCAGGAGCAGGACAGATCGCATCTCAGGAACCTCCGTAAACCACGATGGCACGTCGGCAGTCTGTGGCTTGATTGGCAACAAGCGCACTAGGGCTTCGCGGCCTGCGGGCCGGTCCGGCGGGCACACGTCTTCGGTTCAGGGCTTTGGGAGTCGCCGGCCTGCATAGTCACAGGTCAGCGGCATCGGCTACGGGCGTTGCTCCGAAGCGCTGCTGGCGTCAGACGGGCTGCCGCCGCGGTGGGATGGAACGGGCCAATCTCCATCCCCGCGCATGGGCGGGACCCTGCTGCAGGGTCCCGCCACACACACAGAGGCGCAGGTGAGGCTGCAACCAGCACCCACGCGAAGCTTTCGTCACCCCGTCTGGACCAACAGATGAATGACGAAGAGCCGGCACAGGAAGGCCCCTGGGGGCAAGCAACCGTGCCTGAAGCGACCATACGCGACTCGCTTCTTGGCCCTCAGCATGGGCGCTGGGCCCGACGAACCGGAAACCGGCGAGACAGCGCGGGACAGAACTGAAGAACAGGGGTGCCTGACCTGCTCAAATGTGATGGCCGTCAAGGGTTGTTCAAGCAGGCCAACGGGCTGGGGACGGTGGTGAATTGATACGCAGTTGGCCGTAACCAAAGAGCCGCCACCGACGTTGTCTCGTTCGGCGGACGTGCGCCAGTTCTGAGCGGGAAGACGAGACAGCTCTGAAGAAGGAGCCTGCAGCGTGCCTGCAGGAGGGCCACGTCGGCGAAGCTCACGGTCTGTGCCGAGCCTGCGCAACAGCCGCCAGTGCACCACTGCCGCCCTCCTCCAGCTGCGGCCGGGAAAGGCTGCAGCAGGCGTCTGACGCCTGTTGTGGCTTTGCTCTGGGCGGCGGCTACCGCTTGCCCCCGCAGCCGGCACAGGAGGTTAATTCTGGCAGTGCCGGCCAGGCCGCCGCAGGACTGCTGGGCAGGGAACTGCGGGAGACGGCCTCGTTTGCCAAGGAAGAGGCAGGACTGTCGGTGCGAGCTCGCAGTGCTGCTGCCTTCCCACGGGCACTGGCTTCTCAGGGGCGGGAAGCCGTCCCTGAGAAGCTCATCGGAGCAGATCGGCCCTAACGACAGTCGCGTCAATAGCTATAGCAATTGTTTTGTTCTCTCGCTTTTACCTGGATTCTCCCGCTGTTAATCCCGTCAGCTGGGTGTGACCTGCTGCAGGATTGCCGAAGAGGTAGCCCCCGGGTCGCGTGGCCGATGGGGTCCCTCCGGCCTGCAGCAAGAGGGCACCGTCCTTCAGGGCAAGGGCACTCACCCCCGCAGCACGCCGGACGGGCAGGTTCGTCCGCTCTTTCGTGCACGGCGGGCAGTGCGGTTGCCCCGGGCAGCAGCATGGTGGACGTGATCACCACTGCGCTGCTCATGGGGAGGGCGGCGAGATCGAGGGCAGGCGCCGGAAGAGCTGCTGAACTACGGCAGCCACAACCTCCTCAAGTAGCCGACCGGTCACACGACCCCGGTCAGGGCGCTGTGTCGGCGACGGCGCGGTGCGCGTTGGCACGGCAGGTTGCGCCGAGTACCGTATGAAGCAGAACCGTCATACGGCACTCGGCGGTGAAGCCCTCCCTACAGTGACCTTCGCTGATCTTGCTGTCCTCCGACTTGATCCGCCGGCCAGGCCCCCGGTCGGCCGTCACTCGCCGGCGATCGTCTTCCAAGCTTCCCGGAAGAACGTCTTGCCGGCTTCGAAGAACGCCCCCTTCAGGAAGTCGCGACGCAGCGGCGCGGTGTCAGCGGAGCGTTCGGGGGCCGTGGGAACGGATGTGGCATCAGCCGGTCGCCGGGTGGGGTCCAGGAGTGATGGATGTTTCTGCGGGGGCACCGACATGGAGCAGCTCCAAAGGGTTGTGGACGGAGGGACGTTACGGTCGGCCGACCTGTCCACCAGCCTGCGGCGTGTCAGGACCCGGAATCCGAGCTGCGCCCGGTTGCGCTGAGTCGCGCCAAAGTCACGTAAACGGGAGAAGTTCTGCGCGATGCTTGGTCAGTGAGGGACGAAGAGAACACGGAACGGCGCACACCGCGGCCACGGCCCGTCCGGCCTCCAGCCATCGCCCCAGGCCCTCTTGGCGAACTCAAGTCATTGTTGTACGAGCTTTACGCACACGCTGGCGCGCCGGCTACGGATGAGATCTCGGACGAGATCAAACAGGACGACTCCCTGCCGGACGCGCCGAGCGGGGACACCGTCCGCAGGATCCTGTCGGAGCCCGCTCTTCCGCGCCGGGCCGAAGCTGTCGTGTCCGTGGCCACCGTCCTGGCACGCCAAGCCGGACGCGACGAACGGGCGGTGGTCGACAGCGTCCGGCAGCTTTGGGCGAGCGCCCTCACACGGGAGACGGGACGCGCTCCGGCCCCTTCCTCGGTCCCAGCGCAGGGTCCGTCGTCCGGTGGATCGCGATGGTTCTTCCAGCACCTGCTCGACTACCACACCGAAAAGTTCGCGGGCCGCGACGGCGAGATCAGCGCCATCCGCGACCACATCGACGAGCACGACCGCGGATACGTCTTCGTCGACGGGCTTTCCGGGTACGGCAAGACGTCGTTGCTGGCCATGCTGGTCCGGCAACAGCCCAGCTACCTCTACCACTTCATCAGTCAGCGCTACAAAACAGCAGGCGGCGCCTTCGACCCGACCCTGCGCGACCATCTGCTCTCCAACCTGTGCGAGCAACTCGACCCGCACCGCGCCGCCCCCATCGAAGGGGTCGCGTTGACGGACCGGTTCCTCGAAGTGGTCCAGAGCGACCGCGGGAACCCGACCGTGCTGGTTCTGGACGCCATCGACGAGGTGGACAAGCACCCCAGCTTCCTGCGCGGTCTCCTCCCGCGGCGCCTGCCGAAGAATCTGTTCGTCCTCCTGTCGGCCCGGTCCCAGGGCGAGCGGTCCTACCTCGAAGAGGTGGGCCTGGCACCGGACGGCACCGGTCTGCGGGTGACGCTCGGCGGCCTGGACACCGACGCCGTCCGGCAGCTGCTGCTGCACCACGCAGGACCGGCCGGTGCCGCCCTCGGCCAGCGGCCTGGCTTCGTCGACGCCCTGCACGACGTCTCCGAGGGAGACCCGTTCTACCTACGGTTCCTGGTCGAGGACGTGGAACACGGCAGGCTCACCCCGGAGAACATTCGACGGACCCCGAACGGCCTGTACCCCTACCTCGACGAGCAGTTCGAACACCTCCACCGCTCCGTCGACAGCGGTCTGCACAACATGGTGCTGGGCCTGATCCTGGAGGCGTACGGCCCCCTGCACCGCTCCGACCTGCTCCGCAACGTTCCCGGCCTGACCGGCGGGAAGCTCGATCAGGTGGTGTGTGACGTGCAGCGGTTCCTGTTGCGCACCGGCGAGCACAGGCAGTCGTACACGTTCTGTCACAACCGGTTCAGGGAATACTTCCGGGAGAAGCACTAATGCCCTCGTTCCGCGAGCGCGTCGCCGAAGGGATCGCGCAGGGCACGTACCGCAGGCAGTTGGCGGAGGACGCCCGACAGTGGCGTTCGCACCGCAGCGACTACGCGCTCTCCACCGTGGTGCGCTATACCGTGGAAGACGACCTCGCCGACGAGGTGCACGAAATTCTCACTGATGAGCAGTTCCGTGAGCTGCGTCTGGCCCGGTTCGGTGTGCTCGCTCTGCGCGACGACCTCGACCTCGGCCTGGAGTACTTCAGCCGGGCCCGGCCCGACCTGCTGCGCTACTCCCGGCTGCTCTTCCGCCAGCGGTCGGCGGAGCGCGACGACGCGTACGCGTCCCTGCACCGGCGGCACTGCCAGGGCTTCGCCGACTTCCTCCAGCTGGACGTGCCCGCTGCCGACCGGCGGGAGATCGGTCTGGAGCGGGCCCTGCACCGGCTGTTCCCGATGCGGCTAACGGACGAGGACGACATTTCAGAGCCACCGGTCGACGTGGATCTCACCGGGTACCACCTGGGTACGTGGTCCTGTTCGTGCGGGAGGCTGAAAGGGCACGCTGCCCGTTATGACCACGCCTGCGACTGCGGAGTGATATCCGGCAACGGCCGGCTGCCCGCGCAGGGGCGCCGGTGTCACGGGTGCGGAACTGTATCCGCGTATGTCACCTGCGAACTGTGCGGAACACGGGTGACGTTGAGCCTGTGGTGGCAAATCCAGAAGGGCAGCGTGCACCCCTCCGACTGTCGGATCCCGCTCACCCTCGAGCTGCGGATCCGTCGGCCGGGGCGGCCGGCGGACCTCCGGTGTCTGGAGTTGATGCAGCTGCCGTTGATGCTGGGGCTGACCGAGCGGGGCGACGAACTGGTCTTTGACCTGCCGGACATGCTGTGGGTCAGTGACGTCCGGGACCGGCACGGGCAGGATCGGCCGACCGGGCAACTCGTCGCAGTCGCCGATCACCCCCGGTACGATCGGCAGACGGACGTCGAACGGATCCTGCAAGCCGCCTTCCGGCGCACCGTCACCGGCCGCAACCGTCCGGCCGGGTCCGAGCTGCGGACCGTCATCGCCGCGCAGGCCGGAATCCGCCGCCCCGGGCGGCGTCGCTGGCAGACCGACGGGTTCAGCGCAGGGTTTGCCCGCAGGGTGGGCTACGCCCTCGCCGCCGAGCGGCACGAGGAAGCTGGCCTCGCCCGCGGCGCCGACCTGTACCGGCCCTGTGTGGTGGCCGTGTGCCCAGGCCTCCGGGGCGATGCGGCCCTGGTCTCACTGGAGCTGTCCACGCCCGGGACCCTTTCCGGCTCGGGCCTCGACAACGTCGGCGTATCCCTGCGTGCGACCCCGCTCGGGCTCGACGAGCTCACCGCCGAGCCGCCGGAGGTGATGCCCGACCTGTGCGGGGCGCTGGCCTCAGACGGCATCGTGCTGCCCGGCGAGACGGTCGAGCCGGGTGATCTTCTCGTCGGCATCAGCACACCCCGCACCGAGGAGAACCTGACCCCGGAGGAGCGGTTGCTGCGCGCGATCTTCGGCGAGAAGCTCCCCGATCGTCGGGACGCGTCGTTCCGCTGGGCCGGCCGGCACCCGGCGAGGGTCCTGAGTGTGCACATCAGTACTGCGGCGTCCGAGTCCTTTGAGGTCGCCTGGCATCCGGCACGGGTGGTCCAGGATGAGGTGTTGCGCCCCGACGAACGCGCCAGGATCAGCATCAGCCTGGCGACGGCGGACCCCCTCGAGACCGGCGACGTCCTGTACGGCCCGGACGGCTCCAGGGCGGTGGTGTGCGGCACCCAGAACGGCCACGGGACGGACGTACTCGTCGGCCCCGACCACCTCTGGGCAGCCGAAGAGCCGACCAGGACCGTCGGCGTCCGGCTCCGCCCCGACGAGCGCTCCCGATCTGTCGTCCGCGCCCGGGCGACAGGCCCGTACTCCATGGTCACGCAGCTGCCGGTATGGACCGACGCGAGCGATTCGGGGCAACCGGTCCGACTTGCGGATCTGGCGTGGCTGTTGCGACACAGCGCGAGCCGAACCGCCTACGAGATCCATGTGCTCCGGAGTGACTTCATCGACGGGCGCCTCGGCTTCTACCAGCTCCTGGTCGAGGGCGGGACCTCGTTGCGGGAGATGCCGATGCCGCCGTCCGAGCAAGCATCGACGCTGGAGTCCGCACCGCTCGAGGCAGTCCGCAACTGGGGCCGCCTGCTGCGCGCCGCCTGCGTCGAGCCCGTGTGGCACGGGGACCGGCTGTCGTTCCGGGCCATTGACGACGAGCAGGTCCTCGCCGCGTCCTTCGGCGAGGTGCGGAACGGTGACATGGTGGACCTTCGGACCCGGCTCCCGGTGCCGGCCGGCCTGGCTTGTCAGAGCGTCTTCGGACCGGTCCGCGACCACAAGTGCGGCTGCGGGAAATTCCGGAGTTCACGTCACGCGGGTGACGTCTGCCCAAAGTGCGGGGTGGAGGTGACAGAGAGCAAGGTCCGGCGCCGACGCATGGGCCACATCGAACTGGCCGCGCCGGTGGTTCACCCCTGGTACAAGGACCGTCTTGGCGAGGCTCTCGGCCTCGACCACGGGACACTGGCCGACCTCATCCACGAACGGTGTCACGTCGTCAGGGACGGCGACCGCGACGAGTTCGTCTTCCCGCCCGCGGGGGCGGGGCCCCGCCACGACGAGGACCGGCTGTGCTCGGGTGCGGAGGCGGTGAGGCTGATGTTCTCCCGGCGAGGGCAGGCCCCTCCCCGGGGCGCGCTGCTGCACAGACTTCCGGTGCTGCCCGCCGACCTGCGCCCGGTGATCGTCCACGAGGGGCGCCTGCACGGCAGCGCACTCAACAACCTGTACAGACAGATCGTCTCGCGCACCTCCCGACTTCGTCGGCTGATCACCATCGAAGCTCCGTCGCAGGTAATCAGTCATGAGCGCACCCGACTTCAGCAAGCCGTCGACGCGCTTCTCGACCCGGGCGAGGGTGCAGCGACGCTCGCCGACCTGACGACGATCCTCCCCGGTCGCAGCGGAGGTTTCCGAGAGCGGCTCTTCGAGCGTCCGACGGATTTCAGCGCCCGTACCACGCTGGTCGCGGAGACGACCGGAGACCTGGACGCGGCGCTGCTCCCCGACCGGCTCGCCTGGACGCTCCTGGCGCCGGTCCTGATCGGAAAGCTGGTCGGCACCGGGGACAGCCCGAACATCGCTCTCGCCCGGCAAGCCGTGCGCGACCGCACCCCGCAGGCATGGGCGCAGCTCCAGACCCTCTGTCAGCACACGACGGTGCTGGTCTCGGTGCCGGGAACCCGGTGGCCGCTGTTCGGCGTACGCGTCGGCCGTCTGACCGGCGACCTCTCCCTGAAACTGGATCCGGGCCTCTTCGATCACCTCGGCTGGGACCGGCTCGGCGCTCCCGTCAGGATCTTCCCTCTGCTGACCGAGGAAGCCGCTACGGAGGCCAGAGGGGCGCTTCTCCCCAGCATGTTGCTCCACGACGGCGGTACCGGTGGCAGCGAATCGACCGACCTGCCTACTTCCCTGCTCGGCCTCGACCAGGAGCACCTTCCGAAGGAGATCGTGCGGATGATCGGGACCGGGGAGTCGGCTCACCTCGACCGTCTCGACCGGTTCCTGCTGTTTCCCGAGTGGGAGCATTGACTCCGAGCGCGGGAGGGGATCATCAGACCGGCTGACCGCCCCTCACGGCACCTCGTGTCCATGGACGGACGGCCAGCCGTCAGACGACGGACTCCTCCCCCGCGTACCAGGGCAGCACATAGTTCCATGCGAAATCCCAAGTGCGTTGCAGGTCGTGCCGGGTGCACAGCGACGGGCGGATGCCGGAGGCCAGGTGCCCGCGGTCTGTCGTCGTACGGGTGCTCGAAGGCCCGCTCGCGGTCGTGACGGAGCCAGGAAAGAATCTTGAGTGTTCTGTTAAGAAGGGGGACGCGTCGGGCCTATGAGTAGGCGAAGGCCTCTTCGGCTTCGCCCAACTCGTCCAAGACAGAGGCAAGATGACGTCCCAGATTCTCGACTACGTGACCGTCGGTACGGCCCTGGCACCCGTGCTTCACGCGGTGTGGAACCTTCCTCTCCTCGCGGGCCTGCGGCGACGCGCGCGGGGGCAGCGAGTCGCTGCCGTCCCGGCCGGCACCGGGATCTGTGATCCGGCAGCCCTCACGGTCGAAGTGCTGAAGGGACTGCCCGCCGGGGCGGCAGTGCACTACGAAGGTCCGGACGGCTGCCGTCTGACGGTATGGCGGATAGCGGATCCGTCCGGGCATCGGGGCCACGGGACGGAGCGCGGCCTGTGGTGAGCCCCGACGGCCCGGCGTCCGGGCCGTGCGCGTTCGACTTCGAGAACATGACGGATAATCAGTTCCGGCAGATGCTCAACGAGGTCGTGGCCTCGTTGTCGGGCTTCCGCGACCTCAGCCACGCCGCCCGTCAGGACATTGCCAACGAGGCTCTCTACCAGGTGCTCAGCAGCGGGCGGCTGGACCCCTCCCGGCAGCCGGTGGCCTACATCAAGAAGACCGCGAGGCGGCTGGCCCTCAAGTGGGCAGTGGAACTCAAGAGCGAGACGCTCATCGACGACGGACCGCGCCTGGACGCGGCGGCCACGGCCGCCGCGTCCCGAGAGGGCTGCGGCAGCACTGATCCCCAGGAATGCGTCGTGCGTGATGCCTCGCCCGCTGACCGGCGCCTGTGGGGACCCACCGAGGAGGAGGAACTCCTGGGCGCGGTCGACGACGCCATCCGCGACATCAGCGCCCCGCAGACGCGGGCGGTGGCGGAGATGCAGCGCCAGGGCATGCGGGCCCCGGACATCGCCGTCGAGATCGGAACCACCAGGAACCAGGTCGATCAGCAATGGTCGCGCGGCCGCCGGAAGATCCGCAGCGCCCCCGCGGTCAGCGACCGTCTGCGGCCAGCGCACATCATGCCGCCCCGATCACGGCCCGAGGACAGTAGCTGATGGACAACAACGACACCCGCCGGAGGACGACCACCGACACGGAGGACGCCGTGGAGAGCACCGCGTACGCCCGACTGCTGAAGCTCATGCAGGAGCCTGCCGATTACTGGGACCGCCCTGACGGTGAGTGGGGACCGAGGCATGCCAGTGCCTCCGGCATCCCGGCCAGCACGGCACGGGCCGACGCCAACAGCGCCTACCGGCTCGCCACCAGGGCGCTGCGCCGCGGCGAGCTGGACGCCGCCCGCGCAGCCTTCACTCTCGCGCTCACCGAGCAGCACCCCGGCGCTGCATTCCGGGTCGTCCTCACAGAGCCGCGGCGTCTGAGGGTGTTCATCCCGACGGGCGGCGGCAAGACAGCGAGCCTTGTCTGGGTTATGGAGCATCTGATGGCGGCCGCCCGGTGGGGCCACGCGGATGCGCAGCAGCTCCTCAACGGCATCCAGGCCCGCCCGCCGCGCACTCTGGAACAGATCCTGGCCGATGCACAGCGCCATGCGCCTGCTGCGGGCGAAGGCCTGTGGTCGCGCCTCACGTTCACCTGCCCGCCGCTCACGTACGAGGCACAGGACGACGAGTTCTACCCGACCGTGCGCGATGTCCTCGCACGGCTGCTGAAAGCACCCACTGCCGCACTAGAAGCGGGCCCTTCAAGCCGTGCCCGGGCGCTGCCCGCCGGCCGTACCCGGATCGCGCTGCCGCCCGCCTCCTCGGGCATCTCCCGAAAGCCGCTCGATGTCTTCGGTGGCTCCCGGAGCGAGGGCCAGGTGGAGAAGCCTGCGGTGCAGGATCTCAAATGGGTGGGCACAGGTGAGCACGCCCCTCTGGTTCCCTTCATCCGCCGCTCGCCCTTGGGTAAAGCCGCGCTGCTCAGGCTCTACCCTGATCAGTGGCGGACTCCGGAAGCCCGCAGGCAGGATCTGGCCGGGGAGCAGCTCCTGCGAAGCACGGCAGAGGCTTCGCAAGGGAATGCGTTCCGGACGGCAGACGGCGTAATGCCCGTCGTACACGACGCTTCCTTCCCTGGGCATCTGGAGGGTCTCTGGGAGGGTGTCCTGAGCCACGCCGTGGTCATTCTGACCGAATACTCCGAGGCGGCATGGTTGTCCGCCAGGGCACCCAAGGTCCAAAACGTTCCGGTCTCCGTATGGGCCTCGTCCGCCAGGTCGGCATTTGGGCTGGGGAATCCTCTCACCGAATGCCCCCGAGCCCGGCCGGCCTCCGCCTGGACGGTAACTGTCGCCGCAGACGGCAGCGTACGGGTGTGGGATCCCGCGAGCGGGCTTCTGATCAACTGCCTGAAGTCGGACAGGCATGCAGGGCCAGGGCGCATCATGCCGGTGGGCACGGACCGCGCCAGACTGCCCCTGTACGACCCCAACTCGCCTACCGCCCTGTTGGAGTGCCCCCCAGGTGAGATCGGGTGGCTCAACGCGGTCATGCTGCAGGTTGTACATCCAGGCGAACGTGAGGTGGTGTTCGCCTACACCGTGGCTGCCGGGCGAACGTGGGAGGAGGCTGCGGCTGTCCTCGGAGTTCGCGATCCGGCCGCCGTCGGTGAACAGGTTCGTCGCAAGGTCAAACGGCTGGCCGCAGAACAGCAAAGCCGTACAGCTCAACGGCGGGTGGAGTATCCAGGTACTTCCGCCGCAGATCCCGGTCCCAGCAGACTGGACCCGCCGGTGGCGGCGATACTCTCGATGCTCTGACAAGAGACATGGGTACGGGCTGGAGACGATGATTCGACGGCGCTATGCCGATCGGCGTCTTCGAATCAGTGGTGATGATGCCAGGTCAGCAACAGCTTCACAGGGGTTACAAGGGCCGTCGGCAGCTGTGTCGTCGTGACGACTGCTAGTCCTTTGGCCTGCACGGGGAGCTGAGGGACCTGCCGGAACGGCACTCAGCCCGATGGGCCGGCCCGCGTGCCCGGAATGCCGTCGCCTGATGAGGGATTCGGCAAATCGGACTGATCCCGTCGGCAACGGATCTGGGCGCGCAGGTGACAATGAGGCGTGGCACGTATCGTCCTTTCTGCGCCGCCGGTCGACAGTGAGCAGACCCGCAGCTTTCGCACTCACGCCTCCTACATCCGCGCCTTCCGCGAACTTGCGCTCGGGGAAAGCACATTGCCGCTGGAGGATGCTGTCGCGGGTCTCCATGCGTCTGCGACGCCGTTCCTGTTCATGCCTGATGGGCCACCGCGCACCTGTGACCGGGACCAGCTGATGGCATGCCTGCGCCGCGCGTGGGCCACCGCCCGGCTGCTCGAGCACACCCATGCGCTGGCCGAAGACTCGGAGATCATCCGGCTCGCCAACAGTTGGGGAGCCGTCCAGACCTACTACGTCCTCTACGGGGCGGCCCAGGCTCTTATGGTCGCCGAGGGCGGCACCCGTCCGCAGTCGCATGAGCCCACG
This sequence comes from Streptomyces sp. WAC04114, assembly GCF_019733245.1. Lineage (NCBI taxonomy): Bacteria > Bacillati > Actinomycetota > Actinomycetes > Kitasatosporales > Streptomycetaceae > Streptomyces > Streptomyces sp. WAC04114. The sequence continues at coordinate 16,186 of NZ_JAIGQA010000065.1, read as the reverse complement.
AAGCGGCGCTACGTCGATCTGTGGACCTCACGCAGTCTGCAGATCGCGCCGTGGACTCTGGCGGCGACGTCCCCGGGGAGCAGACTCGCCGACAGGGACGGCATCCTGGGCGGTCCCGGCCGCGCGCTGGACTTCGACCTGCATCCGTGGGTGGCGTGGCAGGGCGAACAGGCATGGGACATCGCGGCCAAGGCCCTGCGCTCCACCCGCCAGTTGCTCGTCGACGACCGTCTCGCCAACAAGCGGCGTGAAAAGCTGGCTGCCAAGAAGAAGCAGTGGCGCCTCGATGAGAAGGTCCGCACGGCATCGGGCCGCAAACCCGCGGCGGAGCCGAAGACGGTCAGGCTCACCACGGCGGAGCGGGAGTCTGCGACCAGCGCGGTCCGCCCGGCGACCATGGCGGACTATCTGTACCGGCTGCGGGTCAAAGCCAACTACGAGGACGTCACCGTCTTCTCCGATGGCCCATCCTCGGATCACGAGGCTACCGAGGTGGGGGCGGACCTCGTCGCCTTGGCTTCAGCGACGCTGCTTGTCCACGAGCTGCGGATCGCTGCGATCATCGGCATGAACGACCTGGTCAAGGCCATGGACGCGGTTCTCCTGCACGCATCCGGGGGATCCACCGGTGGCTTGGCGTGCCGGCGGGATCTGCATGCCCGGCTTTCCTGAGCAGCTGCTCCTCGCTGCTCCCCGTGGCTGAATCCTGTAGGCGGTGTGCCCACGCAGGTAACCCCCGTCCGTGACGCTGGTGCTCGACGCGGACGAGGAGCAGATCAGTCTGGTCAGCCGCGAGCGGCTGCGGCCAGGTACGTCTCGGTCACTAACCTCCACGCGATGATGCTGGGGAGAAATGCAGGAACCGGCTGGCGAAACTAGAGGCTTCATCGAGGGATCACTCACCCGAGCCCTGCCGGCCTCCAATGGCTGCGGCCACTCAGCCTCCCAATCCCTCCAGGTCATCTCCAACCGCAAGGCCGGCTGACCGCCAGCGCGCGACTCGCTCCACCAGCACGGCAGCCGCCTCGTCGAGATCAACAGCTCTGCTCCATGAGTGGATCATCCCTCGTGGGCAAAACCCCTGCAGTCCAGGACGTGCGGTCATCGGATCGCGCGACACCAGCAGCCCGGCGTTCCTACTTCTCAGCAACATTTCCGGAGCCACACCCCAGCGGTCGTTCCCCAAATCCGCCAAGAACCGTTCCCGCTTGTGCCTTATGCAGCCATACGTAGTAATAGTGTCGGAGCCGGCCTGTCGTCGGGGCACACCGCAAGCGGTGATAGCACTGCACAGGGCCGCCGCGCTACCGCTTCGCGACAAAAATGAACGAAGCTTCTTCCGCGCCCAGTTCTGCGACCTCGCCGCCGCCGCTGACGAGGACCCCTCCAGCCGACTCGGTCACGCTGACCACGGAACCAGGCTGCACTCCCGCCCGCCGTAGCGTGTACATCAGCTGGACGTCGGTCTGGATCGGCTCACCGAGCCGCCGGACGACCACGGTCTTACCGTCCAGACCTGGGTCCAGCTCGGACAGCGACACCATGCCCTCGTCGTCCAGGAACGAAACGGCTGTGTCTGTCTCAGAAAGCTCCTCCAGGCCCGGGATGGGGTTTCCGTACGGCGACTCGGTGGGGTGGCGCAGCAGCTCCAGGATGCGTCGCTCCACCGCCTCGCTCATCACGTGCTCCAAGCGGCAGGCCTCGGCGTGCACCTGCTCCCATGCCAGGCCGATGACGTCGACGAGCAGACATTCGGCGAGCCGGTGCTTGCGCATGACGCGCGCTGCTTGCTGCCGCCCCTCGTCCGTCAGCTCCAGATGCCGGTCCTTCGCGACCTCCACCAGGCCGTCGCGCTCCATCCTCGCCACGGTCTGGCTCACCGTCGGACCGCTCTGGTCAAGCCGCTCCGCGATCCGGGCGCGCATGGGAACGACGCCTTCCTCTTCCAGCTCGAAGATGGTGCGGAGATACATCTTCGTGGTGTCGACCAGGTCCAGTGGCGGAGACCCTGGGTTCGGTCCTGCACCGCCGACCATCGACGGCCGCCATCCTTTGTCCCTGAGAGACTCCTCTGTCTCGGCCGACTCTGTCGCGGAAGAAACGGGCGGCTGAGCCCGCACAGGTGAGGCCGGGGGTGTCACCGCTGTGCCAGAAGATGACGCAGAGCGACGGATCCCCTCTTTGATCTGCTCAAGTCCGGCACGGGAGTTGAAGGCGACGTCCAGGGCCTGGCCGACGGCTGCTTCTGTGTCCTGCAGGGCCTTGTCGAGTGCGTCCTGCGGCGTGGTGGCGTCGTCAGTCATCGTTCTCCTCCCCGTTCGCGGCGAGAAGTCTGGCCCGGGCCTGGTGGATGAGGTTGCGTACGGTGCTCTCGGAGACTGCCATGTCGGCGGCGGCCTCCGTGGTGGAACAGCCAGCGATGTGGACGAGGACAAGTGCCTGTTGCTGCCGTTCGCTCAACTGGCCGACTGCTTCCAGCATGCCTTGGTAGGCCTCTTTGAGCACGACATGATCTTCGAGGAGGATGCGGTTGTCTGCGGGTTCGGTGTCGTCCAGGGGAATGTGGCGGGTGTCGTGCCGGCGAGCGAACAGCACATGCCGGACGGCCGTTTTGATCAGCCATCCTTTCCAGTTGACGATCTCGTTGAGCTGATGGTCATGCATGTGTTCCCACGCTTTGATGAAAGCGTGCTGGGTGGCGTCCCAGGCGTCCGCGGTACACCCTGCTGAGGCCAGCGTGGCCTTGCGCAGCACTGCGGGGTGGAAGGCTTCGTAGAGTTCCTCGATCTGCCTTTCCCACGTATCTGCTGCTGGTTGCGGCTCGGGGAGCAGGGGCTCGTCAGCTGCCGCGCTCATCACTGCTCCCGACCGCCGGGGGAAGGGTGATCTCCCACTCTGTTGTCGCCCTTCCCTGGCTGTCGACCGATTTGAAGCGCACCTGGGTTCCGTCACGTCCCTGCCTGAGTACGGCGGTCACTGCGCTCCATCGAGCACGCTCGCGCAGCCGGTACGCAACCGCACCCCCTATCGTGCCGAGCACGGGCAGCAGTGTGAAGACCGCCGGCCACGCATGCTCCCCCATCACGATCACCGCTCTCCGTCGCTACAACTGCGCACGTCTGTTAGAGCTTTGGGATCTTCAATCCGTCTAGGCCGCGACGAAAGGCTCAAGCGGGTGCATCGTGCCGAGCTGCTTGGACGAGTGCCTCTGGGCAAGCACCGGCGGCTAATGCAAGGCCCCCTGCTGCCCTCAGCCGCTTGTTCGGGCAGGATCACGGGACTTGGCCGGATGGGATTGCTAAGGACGTCGCGGGCAAGGTGCCGTTGCAGGTCGTGTGCCGGAACCGGCTGACCGGGCCGACCTGTCGCAGGACGCCTCGGCTGTGGGCGTCATCGAGGAAGGCCATCAGATCGCTGGGAAGTCGTGATGAGCCCCCTGCCCCGGGGTTAGTTCTCTCCCGCCGCGTCGGAGACCAGGGCCCTCACCAACTCTGCTGCCCGGCTTGCCTACCCCAGCATCCAGCAGCCCTGGAGCCAGCCCCGCGCTCGAGTAGCGGAGCCTCGTTGAGGCTGCCTCTTGGCCGTCATCAGCCACCTGCGGCCGGTCGCCGAGACTGTGCATGACGTGCTGTGAGTCGCAAAAGATCACCGCGGCCCGAGGGCCCGCCGGCACCGCAGCCGAGCGCGAGACCTCCGTCCGCGAGGACTTGCACATCTGGCGGACCTGACATGGCCCAGGGCGTCCAGCCTCCCGCCAAGGGACTGGCTGCACTCGACGCTGACTGCCCTGCGCGGCTGATCTCCAGGACAGAAAGATGGCTCGCGCTGCGCGGCCGGCCGCCGCGATCGGGCCTGCGGTCGCGGTCACCGAGGCCGCGCAGCGCGAGCATCTGAAGCAGTCCATCGGCCGAGTGAAGCGGAAGACAGGGAGCGCGTCGAGGAGAGCCGCGTTGGGCGATGCCGGGACAGGCGACGTACTGACGGAAAGGTGCGTTGGCGTCCTCGGGGGCGCGGCGGGTGGTGCGCGCGCCACCCGGTAAAAAGTCAGGAGCTCTGCCAAGAGAACTGCGGCCGGAGTCCTCTTCACTTCATAGACGGCCGGATTCTTCCCATCGGCCCCGGACGCCCGAACCGAAGGAGCAGAGCATGAACAGGACGGACAGGTTGACTGAGCCGTTCAACAACACTGGTGGGCTGCGCCATCGGGCTCCTGGCAGCGCCCAGGCATGGGGCATAGCGGCGGCCGGGGGGTCGAGGTCTGAGCACCCGTGCCGGCCACTGACGCCTCTAGCAGACACGGAGGTCCCGTGGCAGACGTAGCGCATTCTCACCAGACCTGGCACGACGCCTACACTGCCTGTCGCAGTGAGCTGACGCGGTGGGCCGACCGTGAGCTGGCTGCAGCGCGGATATGCACGGGCAAGGTTCAGGCGAGGACATCGTCCAGATGGTGTTTACCCAGGCCTTGGGCACCGGCAGTGAGCCGGAACAGCCGCGGGCTTATCTGTGGAAAGCCACCCGCCGCGAGGTTGTCCGACAGATCCGACTCCGGCGTCGGCAGGACGCTGGTCAGCAGGCGGACGACTACCTGGCCGAGCTATGCGTCGACGACTTCAGCGACCGCACGAACCAGCAGGTCATCGTGCGTCAAGCCGTGGCAGACCTCCCCCGCCGTCAGGCCGAGGCCCTATGGTCGACCGCTGTCCTCGGATACACCCAGCAGGAGACAGCGACACTGATGGGCACCAGCCCTGGCACCGTAGCCAAGCACCGTTGGCGGGCATCGGCAACATTGAAGAAATCCCTGCACGCAGCTTCCCTCGGCCTGGTCGCCGCGGCTGCCCTACTCAGTGGCCTTGTGACGAGGAAACTCGAACCACAGATGCTGCAGCGTTGTGGAAACACGTGATCTTCCGCTGTCGAACCACGGTGGACAGGCAGACCGGCCCGACCCGTACGATCTGTCCGAGCCCGAAGACGCAGCCGTCCGCGCAGCCCGCGAGGAAGCGATCCGGGCTGCAGAAACGCGCGTCAGAGCACACGTCCTGCAGACCTACGAGGAAATCGTGCACGCCCGGCACATACACGCCACCGCAGAAGACGAACAGCTCACCGCAGCGCGGCGGCATCTCGCCGCGTCGAAACGCGCCAGCCGTCAGGCTCTGCTCACCGCACGGCAACTGCTCTTGCACCACCGGCAACAGTCAGTGCTGAATGCCTGGGGGTGAAAGCCCGGCATGCTGTGTCGGTGGGAGGTGGCCGGGGCGTCACGCAGATGCGACCCCAGAGGTCGGCACGATGCCCCTGGCTGCTCTCGTCTTCTTACCGGCCGGTTGCCGTCTACTGCGAAGGCGGGCGTCGGCAGGTTACTGGCTCCTGGGGGGCAGGGATGTGCCGGAGCGCAGAGGTGTAGTGGTGGACGGAGCGGGTGGGGGTGGTGCGTCGTAGTCCATGTCCTCGTCGGGTTCCCAGCGGGTGACTGGAGCCGGGGGGAAGAGCATGTCACGGGCTTGGCGGGCGAGTTCGGCACGTCCTACGGAGTCAGCGAGGTAGTTCTGGCGAGGCTTGCCGCCTGTGTGGGCAGCTAGCCAGGCGCGGGTTCTCGCTTCTCCTTCCGCTTGGATGAGGGATTGCACCAGGGCGTGGGCTTCGTGGAGGCCGGCCAGGGAGGCCGCGTTGGGGTGGAAATCGCCCTTGATCCAGTTGTAGTAGTTGCGGAGGTGGCCCAGAAGCCGGGCGGCTTGTGCGGGGGAAACGCAAAGCCAGCGGGCGATGTCGCGGATGGCTTTGACGGCGGCCTGCGTGCGCTGGCGCCCGGGGTCGGCAGCGGCCGAGGTGTCGTGGGCGGCCTCTTCCTGCGGGGAGCTCGTCCAGTCGGGTGTCGGGCGTTGTGCGGCGGCTGGGGGCAGGAGCCGCTCGGTCACGGTGAATCCGCCGTGGACCATGGCTGCCCACGTCTGCGACCAGGTCTGCGGCTGCTGAGCCTGCAGGAAGCGCGGCAGGTCGCGGCGAATGGTCTGGGCTGCTGCCTGGGCCAGCTGGAGGCTGCGGTCGGGGCCGGGCGGGTGCATGGTCACGGGTGTCTCGTCGATGCACCAGTCTCTGCTGTAGGCGCCAAGCACCCCTTTTGCTACGTCCATCGTTGTCCCCCTAGGCGTAGTACGTGCGCAGGTCTTTGGTGGTGGCCCAGACAAAGGCGCTGCGAGCCAGGCAGTGCAGGTGTTCGAGCGAGGCGATGATGGCCTCGGTGTCGAAGGTGCGCTGTTTTTGACGTGAGCAGTCGCTGTCCAGGACGTAGGCGAGGCCTTCGCGGAGCTGGAAGCCGTGGCGCATGACAATGCGGTGGGCTGGCTCGGGCTGCAGGTCGACGACCTGCATGGCGGCTTGCAGGTCGGCGCCAGCGGAGGTGTAGAGAGCGTCCTGGTAGAGGGCGTCGCTGATGAGACTGCGCCAGTCGGCGGGCTGGGCAACGTCGGGGTGCTGCAGTTGATTGACGTAGCGCAGGCCGATGCGCTGTTCGATCTCCGGCTGGACGGTGGCCTGGACGGCCTCGACCAGAGTGCGCGCTCTACGGAGGAACGCCTCCCAGCCCGGGTAGCAGGAGGTCTCAATGGTGAAGTGGTCTGCCTGAACGGTGACGCTCCACTCGCCGTCGACGGATTGCATCCGCCAGCCACGCGCGACGGTACCAACAGGCGGGGCGGACGGAGTTTCGGTGTCCGCAAGGGGGGCGGGCAGGGGCTGGTGCTCCTCGAGTCGGGTGTCCCAGCCGAGCGCGGCGTCGATAGCCAGGGCCGCAGCGGGGCTGCAGGCCGCTGGCAGGGTTTCATGGCGGACTTGGCAGACCACCAGGGAGACCGGGGGACGGGTGAGGTCCAATTCGTCCACTGGCAGGGCGGAGGGTTTGGCGTTCATGCCTTCCCTCGCTTCCTCGGCCAGCCGTCACGTGGGGTTGGGCGACAGACTTTCACGAACTTTCACTCCCGACTATCTCGCGCGGCAACCTGCTCGTCAACACAAAACAGGCAAATTGGTAATTTGGACTATTAATGCGTCAACTGTTGCTGAGATCGCTGTGCAGGCGCCCTAAGACGGTCAGCTGCAGATACTCGGCGGCCGGATAAGTGGAGAGGTCGGCAAAGACGGGGCCTGTGATCGTCAGACCAGCCATGGCGGCCTGCTCACGCAACCCGTCCACCGCGACCTGCCACCACTCCCGGCATTCCCCGCTGACCCCTCCCCCACTGATGACAAAGATCGCCAGCCGGTGGGGGTCCAGACGGCTATCCGCCTGCACCGCCCACTCGCTCACTTCCTCATCGATACGCACACCAAGCTCTTTGTTCTCAGCAAAGAGCCTCTGGAACGCCAGCTGCAGCGGACGCTGCACATGGTCGATGAAGACCTGTCCCATCGCAGGACGGTCCCTGACCCAGGCCAGTGCCTTGCCGAACTGGTCACGCTGCGCTTCGTTATCGAAGACCTCCACCGGCTCCTGTCCGGCGAGCCAGCTCTTTTCGACCGGCTGGTCGTAGCGCAGGTCAGCCACCCACAGATCGCTCTGGCTCGCGGCCAGGGCCGGCAGGTACACGAAGTGCCCGACCCTGTTCCGGCGAACGTGTCCCTGCTGCCCGCGGTCCATGCGCTCAAGGTTGACCACCGGTGCGACCTGGACGAAGGGCTTCTTCGGCTTCTTCACACCCGGCTCGGCGATGTCACAAGTCGCCGTCGTGATGATCGCCCACTGGGGCGCCTGGCCCTCGGGGACCTGCATGACCATCTCGCCCTTGAACTGACCGCTGGCGGCAAAAGCGGCCGATACCGAGTTCAGCGGTTCCTGCACGCTTCCGTAGAAACTGAACGTCGGCGCCGCGACCACATGCCCCTGCACAAAGCGTTCCAGCTTTTCCCAGATACCAGCCGGCCACGACTCACGCGCCGGCACACCATCCACGAAGCTGCCCAGGCTCATGGCGCCCCCGCCCCCCTCAGCCTCGCAAGAAGGCCGGTCTTGCTGTCCGTACACCCCGCCTATGCCACTGAGTTACCCCATCAGCACGAACCGTTACCCTAGGGGACTCGTCGACACGCGCGCATCCAGCCCGGCCATATCAGCCAGCCGCACCCCAGCGACCAGCGAAAACGTACCGCCCCTCCACACTCAATCACCCGAACAGGTGAATCTGTCACGCTGTAATTGCACCTGCGGCGTAGGCGCCAGGTCACCCTTCTCCGGTGGCGAGCCGACGCGCGGCGCGACAGATGCTGTCGCAGCCGGGCAACGCGCTTTCTCTGCCGGTGAGACGGAGCATTCATGGCCGAACCGGCTCGAGGCTTGAGGGTGGGAGCACGCCGAGGCCTGCCAGCAAGCTCAGCAAAGTGCGCAGTACCCGTCGGGCTTGACGGGCCCTCCGAGGCTGGATACGTAGTGCAGGGTAGGGAAGCGAAGGAGCGTGCCGGCTGAAGATAGCGATTTCTTCGTAGACCGGTGTGTTCTGCGGCTTCCTGCGAGAGATCGGAAGCCGGCTGAACAGGCCCGTTCTGATGGACCTGGAAGGCCACTATGGCCATCCAGTGCTCGGCTTCGATGTCGAGCCGATCAAGTCGCTCGCAGACCCTTAGGCCAGGTGGCTGAAGCGCGAGCACCGCGAGCCACCGAAACCGGACGAGCCGGAGAGCCGTATCGGGTCGCGGAGTATCTGGCGACACTCTCGCGCGAGAAGCGGCTCAAGCAACGCCGGAGGGTCCGTGACCGCCTCGTCCTAGCTCGCCCCCAGGTTGCCGAGCCCCTCGCGGAGTAGAGGCCACCTGGCCCAGGCGGTTCCCCCGCTCGCGAGGGCAAAGCCCCGACTGCGCTGTGGCGGTCGGGGCTCGGAACCGCCCTCGTGGCGCGCGTGAGCAGTTCGACGCGGCGCACATACTCTTGTGCGCTCCCTTTGCTCCAATGCGCGCTGGACCGAGAGGGTTTGACGACTTACATTCCCCACAACGGAGGCGGGGACCCGTAGGTATCCGGGGCGAATCGGCAGGTGAAGACCGCAGGGAGGCAGTCAGCCCGCCGTAGGGCGAGAGTCGTCCGAGTCCGACAGCTAACCCGCTAGGCGCCCGCGACCACTCAGAGCCGAGTCCGTCAACAACGTGTAGCCACACGTGTCGATGAGACTTGGAGAAGACGCATGTTCGTGCTTCCTTGGCTACCCCTTCGGGCGGTAGCCGCAGTGACGGCCACCCTGTGCGCTATCGGCCTCATATGCATGATCCTTCTTATGGGTCCCACGTGGCTCCTCTGGCCGTTCTTGTCCTCGGACCGGAGGTCGGACCTCCTCCGGCTGGTCACCGCGTGGACGACCTGGGTCACAGCCGTACTCCCGCCCCTGTCCACGTCAGATGACGGGCAGCGCCCCCAGCCCGACGGACCAAAGCGCAAGCGGCGCTAACTCCGAACCCGCAAGGTGACGTCCTTCAAGAAACATATGGGCGCCCGGACTGGCACAGTCGCCTTGAGTCCCTGCTCAGCAGACCTGCCGCTCCCGCTCCGCCGAGTAGAGGTGGCTGTCGCGGAACTGCTCGGCCCCCAGCGTCCGCCCGACCATGATGACGGCGGTACGCAGCACGCCCGCCTCCTTCATCTGTGCGGCGATCTCGTCGAGCGTGCCCCGGATGATCAGCTCGTCGGGGCGGGAGGCGTACGCGACAACGGCGGCGGGGCAGTCGGCGCCATAGTGCGGCAGCAGTTCCCCGACCACGCGGTCCACGTACTTGGCGGCCAGGTGCAGCACGATGAGCGCCCCGCTGCAGCCCAGGGTGGCCAGGTCCTCGCCCTCCGGCATGGCGGTGGCCCGGTTGGCGACCCGGGTGAGGATGACGGTTCGGCCCACGGCCAGCACCGTCAGCTCCCGCTTCAGTGAGGCGGCGGCAGCCGCGAAGGCGGGCACACCCGGCACGTTGGGCACCCCGGCCGCGTCCAGCCGCCGCATCTGCTCGGCGACCGCTCTGAACACGGACGGGTCGCCGGTCATGGCCCTCCTCGTGGGCCCGGAGCAGCTCGGCGGTGATCTCGTCCAGGTTGAGCTGCGCGGTGCCCACCAGACGGGCGTCGGGCGGGCACTCCGCCAGCAGCCCGCGCGGCACCAGGCTGCCCGCGTAGAGGCAAACGTGGCACGCGGCGAGGGGCCTGGCGCCGCGCACCGTGATCAGGTCGGCGGCACCGGGGCCAGCACCGATGAAGTACACGGTCATCTGTCTGCTGGCGCCTGGTACTGGATCCTGCGCTCCTACCAGCAGCTCAGCTCGGCCAAGTTCCGAGTGATCAGCGCACTGAGGAGCGGCTGCCCGCCGGCCCCTGGTACCGCGCGGAATGGACAGCTGTCGGCGCTGGCAGGGACGGGTCTCGCTACCTACCCATGCCCCTTGTCGAGCAGTGCGTACCAATCCTCTTCGCGCTCGCCTATCTCACCCTCCTGGTGGACTTCTGATCACCCAAAAATGTGACTGGCCCCCGCCCCAGCTCGCGCGGGCTCAACGGCACGGCCCTCCCGCCGCGCGCACCGCTGTCAGCTCGAGCGGCCCGTCCCTGAAAATGCCGGGGACCTCAGGCACCGCCCAGCTCCCAGGACATCGGAACTTTGAATCCAGCCTGCGGAGGTACCTGAGCCGCCCGGCCCCCTCGGGCCGGGCGGCGGAACCCAACACCGGCACCAACCACGCTTCCTTATTCTTGATCCTCATACCGCGAGGCTGTCCTGGGCTGATGCCACTTGTCCCTCCCCTCGTAGCGTGAAGACTGTGACTGCAGGGGAAGTTGAGAGGAAGTTCGATCCGGAGTTCCGTGAGGGGGCTGTGCGGATCGTCACGAAGACCGGCAAGACGATCGCGGAGGTCGCTGAGGATCTGGGGATCAACGAGACCACCCTGGCGAGCTGGGTCTCCCGTGTCCGTCGGGCAGGGACCGCACCGGCCGGCGGGAATGACGAGCTGGAGCAAGCGTGCCGTACGGCTGGGCGGCGATCTTTTGCAGACCTCCGTGATCACCTGATCGACAACGTGGATGTCGAAGAACGCGCACGGTCGCGCCTTCCACGCCCGCTCCAGGCCCTCCGTTCCCCTCGTACTCGTTCATTGGCGCGGCGCGAGACCATGCTGGCTGCAGTCCTCAACGAGTGGCTGCGACCAGCATCCCCAGCAGCACTAGGCGTGCAGCGCGCGCCGCCAGCTCGCATAGCCGATGGAGACGGCGGCGAGAGTGGTCGCGAGGTCGGCCGCATTCAGGTGTGCGACCAGGATGAGAATCACGCCCGTCACCAGCGTCGCCACAAAGGCAGCAAGATCGTGAGTGGTGGTCCTGGCCTGCTTCGGCTTACGTTCAGAGCTCTTCATGACGAGGTCCTCTCGTTTGGGAGGAACGTGTATCCCTCCTCTCAAACCAGCCTTGGGGGTTGCCGAAGCGGGTGACGCAACGCGCCCAGAACAGACGAGAGATGACGTATAGCCCTATCGCCCCACGGCCTGACACTCTGTTGGGACAGGGTGAGACAGTGTCTCAAGATGTCAGGTGGACCCATTGCCTGAGGGGAGTGCGATGGAGCAGCCGAACGCCGCAAGACGTCCGCTTTCGGCTCCGCGCCCTTCGGTTCCTGAACTCGTCTCTGAGGTGAGCCTTCTGTACCGCGAGGCCGGTAGTCCCTCCTATCGTCGGCTGGAAGTGCTCATCGCACGCAACGACGAGGCTCTGAGCCGGTCCACCATCGGACGGATGCTCAGGGGCCATCACAACCCACGGTGGGGTCGGTGGGACAGTCTCATCCGCTGCTTAGCCGAGCAGTCGATCTACGTCGAACACGACGTCGATATACTGATCAAGCGACTGCACTCTCTCTACGTGGGAAGTGGTCCCGGGACGGGCCAGGCACAACAGGACAACGCGCCACCGCCATTGTCGCCGACTGCAATTTTTGACGCCCAGTCGGAGCAGGCTGTGGCAGCCGCGTGGCGGGACGCACAGGTGGAGATCGCGTCGGCTCGAGCAGCAGCGGCCGCGGGCGAGGTCGCAAGCCTCGATCACGAGGAGAAAACCGACCAGTCAGAGGCCGTCACACCAGCCGAGGCCAGGGCGGATAATGGGTTCGACTCCGTCGCCGCGTCGACGCGGGTGCGGTTGACTCTGACTCTGTTTCTTTACTCAGTCTGTGGCCTGCTCGCCGGAGGGGTGGTCAGCGCCCTCGTCAGCAGCCAGGTCCTGGGCGGTTGGGCCCCGACGGGCCCTGTTGCGGGGATCATAGTAGGACTCTTCACAGGAGAGGTCATGGCGGGGCTCGCCCGACACCAAGGCTCAGACTCCTTAGCAGTACGGCATCCCACCCCTGGCCTGACGGGGGTCGGGGGCCTCGTTGGCCTCGCCGCGGGTACCGCCGCCTCCGGGGCTGGTGCAACGCACTTTGTTGAAGGTCTACTCCTCGGCTGCGGGGCCGGAATCGCGATGGGCGCCTTGATGGGAAGCATGGTCCTCGCCGGCCGGGCGTTGAACGCAGGCTTTTGTGTAGACGAGGTACGAACGTCGGCAACTGATGATGCATCAGATATTACGGGGCCGTGAAGTTCGACGAAGGGAAAGGATAGCCATGACCGAGGCACGCGGCCATGTGTTGGTCATCTACATCGTTGCGGATGAGTCAGGGTCGATGGCGCCGTGGCTGGATGATCTTAACGACGGGATCCGGAGCCTTGCGGCCACGTTGCTCGGTGAACCGATGGCTGCCGCCAAAGTACGCATTTCACTACTCGGATTCTCTGACGACGTGATCGAGCGGAGCCACTTGATGGACCTGCGCACGTCAGAGCTGCCGGATCTGTGGGAAGCACGGGGAAGTACCAACTTCGCCGCACTCTTCGATGATCTCGCCGAGCGTATTCCCAGGGACGTGAGAGAGCTCAGTTCAGCGGGCTACCTTGTCCACCGACCGGCCGTCTTCATGCTTACGGATGGCAAACCGAACGGAATCGACAACTGGGAGTCAGCTCACCGACGACTCGACCGGAGCATCATGCCTGCCTCTCCCAACATCATCACTGTTGGAATTGGAGAGGCCGACCCGTACGTCATCAGTGCGGTGGCAACATCGCCGGATTTCGGCTTCATCGCCAACCGCGGAATGGACGTAGGTCAGGCTCTGTCGAGATTCACCACTTCCCTCACCAAGAGCGTGATTGCTTCGGGGCGCTCATTGTCTTCAGATGCTCCCCAGCTGGTCGTCGACAAACCGGAAGGCTTCACCGTGGCAATTGATGTGATCTGATGCGGTCTGAGTCCACCGAGCGCATCGAGGAACCCTCGCCTGTGCCGCGTTCGCCGTTGGCTCTAGGCCGACCTGGAATAGATTTCGAGCCACGCCCGCCGACCCGCAGCTCATATCGGCCGGACACCATCTGCGATGGCTGGTCGACCGACCGGATGACACTGCGTCTGGCCTCGACACGCGGCCCCGGCCACCGCTACGAGGGGCGTCCCCGTGAGGACGATGTTGCCGCGTTCTACGACGCCGACCACGACTCCTTGGTCTTCGCCGTTGCCGACGGAGTCTCCGACGCCTCCGACCCACATGTGGGGGCTGCGTTGGCCTGCCGCAGCGCGGTAGATGAGGCGCTGAGGCAGATCGCTCTCAACGCAGGCGTTGTCGACTGGGGACACCTGTTGCGGAGTGTCGCGTGGCAACTGGTTGAGCATGCAGCGAAGATGCTGGGCGCTCCAGAACCGGATCCTGCTGCCGCGGAGGGGATGCTGGCCTCTACTTTGATCGCAGGAGTCGCACGTCCTGTGCCAGGCGGTCTGGAGGTCGTACTCGCCCGAGTCGGCGACTCATCGGCATGGACGCTTGAGAAGGGGCGCTTCACACCGCTCTATGCGAACGACCAGCCGCTCGACATTGTCAGCACGGAGGTGGTCGCGCTTCCGCGAGTGCCGTCAGCCATTGAGGTGTCGACAGTGCTTCTGCCATGGGAGGGAGCTCTCGTGGTGGCGACTGATGGGTTCGCCGATCCCCTCGCGGACGGAAAAAACCTTGTGGGCGACTTCTTCGCCGAACATCTGGCCACCCCGCCGAATCCGCATGACTTTGCGTATCTCCTGGACTTCTCCCGGGAATCATTCGAAGACGACCGGACGATGCTGGCGATCTGGGCCCAGGACCGAGAACGGGACTGACCGTGAGTGACGTACTCCCGATTGTCCGTTTCGGGGATCTCGACATCGGAGCCGTTGTCGGCCAGGGCGGGGTGGGAACCGTCTCGCGGCTACACCATCCGCCAGCTGAACTTCCCGGGCTTCCCAGGGATCTTGTCTTCAAGCACTACGTGCCGAGCATCAGAAGTCAGGTCGACGATGCGGCTCTGCGGCGTTTCATCGCGTTCCCCGCCAGTTTGGACACAGCGGACGCCGATCTCATCCGTGAACGCCTGGCCTGGCCGCTGGCAGCCGTGTACGAAGATTCCAGGATTGTCTCCGGCTTCCTCATGCCAGGTGTTCCCCCGCGCTACACCTTGGACATCCACGGACGTTCGAAAGCAGCAGGCATCGAATTCCTCCTGAACGGCTCGGACTATGAGAAGCGCCTCGGGATCGCCCTTGACCGTACAGCCCGGCTTCGCCTCTTGCTCGACCTGTGTCGGCTCATTGCACGTCTCCACACCATCGGCGTTACTGTCGGCGATCTGTCGCCGAAGAACGTTCTCTTCTCGCGAGCTGATGAGCCTCGCTGCTATCTGATCGACTGCGACTCGATGAGCATTCGAGGGGCACACGTTCTACCTCCGATCGAGACACCTGGCTGGCAAGTCCCCCGCGGTGAGGATCTGTCCACCCCAGCTTCTGACTCCTACAAATTCACCCTCATGGCCATCAGGCTGTTCGCTCAAGACCAAGACACCCATGACTTCCGGGTCTTGCACAAGGTGTCGCCCGCTCTTGGGCGTCTAGCCATGGCGACAACCACCGCCCCTCCCGCAGCCCGACCGCAAATCAGCGCATGGGTGGCACCGCTGGAATCCGAGCTCGAAGCCTCGGCAGAAGCAGCTAGCCAGACACTGCCTCAGCGCATGTGGAGGCCCAGCCCGACGGCTTCCAGCAGGCCGCAGTACCGGCCCAGCCAGCCTCGCCCTGCGAAATGGTTCAGACGTCTATCGCCGCCGCGTGCCCCTAAAGCCCGGCTGCTGCTCCTTGCCGCGCTCGTGGTCATCACGCTGGTCGTGCTTTCCCTCACCCACACGCGCTGAGTGCCGGAGTAGGACGCGGAAGCCATCCGCTGCAGCCAACCGCTGCCAGGGCGCGTCTTCGGTAGTGGGTGGGTTCGGTCAGCGGGGCCGCGAGGTGCGGATCTCGGGGTGGAGGACGTGCGCGTCCGGGTAGATGCGACCGCTCTCCACCAGCCATTGGTGGACGGCGGTGGTGACGTCGCCGGCTGCGGCATCCACGCGGCGGGCGAGGTCGGCGGCGCCGAAGCCGCCGGTCTAAGCGAAGCCGTAGGAGCGTTCCTCGGTGTGGTCGGCGCGCTGGATGACGTCGCGGCGGATGCCGGGTGAGTCGGTGCGGCTGCCGGAGGCGTGCAGGTAGGCGGTCTTGGCGGGGCGGACGGTGAAGGCCGGGACTGTAAGACGTTCGGTGTAACTCCCGATCATGGAAGATGCATCGATGACCAGTGAGAACGTGTCCGGATCCGCCGGTCTTGCCGGACGCCTGCTCGGTCCACCACAGATGGGTGATGTGTTCGTGCGTGGTGCCGCCGGTCGACAGGCGCACCGCGGTGATCTGAATAGCCATCGTTCTTGATTCCTGCCGGCGAGGTTCCGACGGCGCCCGCGGCCGGCGCCCGAGATCCGCGATCACCCCTGGGTGGGGTGCTTCGCCTGGGACGGACGATGAAACTCGCGGGTAGGGGTGAAGTGGTGCAGATGGGAAGCGGCGAGGCGTCAGTCGCAGTCGCGACAGCGGTCGCTGCCTGCGGGGAACATCGCAGGCGGGTGCCGAATGAAGCATCCTGGGCAGAGGCGCTCAGTGCCCCGGGGCGGGCAGGCGCAGCGGCCGCAGTCGGGGCACGGGGGGATGCGGCAGCTTGGACAGGCGGGGTCGAAGGAGCGGTACTCCTCGTCGCAGTTCGCGCAGATGTAATCGCGTGACTGGGGTCCGGTGTCGGGGGTG
>NZ_JAIGQA010000064.1:0-36688 GCF_019733245.1 Streptomyces sp. WAC04114 | reverse complement strand
GGGTGGAAGGGGTGGGGGGCGCACTGCTCATGATGCAAAGATTAACAGGTGTTTTATCCGTAAAGCATATCCCATCACCTGGCGTGCTCCGTCGAATGCTCCCCGTGTACACCTCTGCGCTCGCGTGCGCGCCGCATGGCCCGGGCATCGAATGACCGACCGTCGAACGGGGAGGTACGACGTGCACGGACCGGCTTCGTCCGGCTGGCTGCTGGTGGCGCTCTGCGCGGTGACCGGCACCTACTGCCTGGCGCGGATGCGCAGCGGCGCCGAGGAGCAGCGTGGCGGCGCGGGCGGCGAGGCGCTGATGGGATTCGGGATGGCGGCGATGGCCGTCCCCGCGGCGGTGTTCACTCCGCCCGCATGGGCCTGGCCGGTCTACGCGGCGGTGTTCGGGGCGGCGGGGGCCCACGCGCTGTGGGCGTCCCGGACGGGCCCGCACCACCTCCACCACCTCGTGGGCGCGGCGGCGATGGTCTACATGTCCCTCGTCATGGCCGGCTCCCCGGGGCACGCGCACGGCCGGAGCGGATCGGGAGTCCCACTCCTGACCGGGGCGCTGCTGCTGTACTTCGCCGCCTACGTGCTGCTGACCGGCGTCCGTCTGGTGCCGGTGGCCGCCGTGGCCGGGGGCGGTGCCCGAGCCGGCTGGGGCGACCGGCCGGAACTGGCGCGCGCCTGCCGTCTGTCCATGGGGATCGCGATGGTGGCGATGCTGCTGACTCTGTGAGCGGCACCGGCCCGCGGCGCCCAACGGATCCGTTGCCTGCGTCACTTTGACGGCGCGAGGCGTACCCCCGGGCGGGGCCGCGCTCATAGGCTGCCCCCATGATGCTCACCGCCGTGCTGCTGCTGCTCGGCGCCGTGGCCGCCGTGGTCGCCCCCCGGCTGCTCGCCCGGGCGGACTGGCCGGACCGTGAGCCGGTGGTGGCGCTGTGGGTGTGGCAGTGCGTGGTGGCGGCCGTCCTCGTGTGCTGCGCGCTGTCCATGACGCTCAGCGCGGCGGCGGCCTGGCACGCGGTCGGCGGGCACCTCTTCTCGACGGCCCCGCGCGCGGTCGTCGAGGCCTACGCCCTGGGTACGGCGGGCCCCTGGGCGGCAACCACGGCGGTCGCACTCGCCGGCGGCGGGCTGTGGAGCGCGGCGATGCTGATCCGCGAGATCGGCCGGGCCCGTGCCAGGCGCCGCCGACGGCGTGCCGATCTGCTGGTCCGGGCCCCGCTGCTGCCGGGCGAGGTGGCCGTCTCCGGCCGGCTAGTCGTCCTGGAGAGCGAGCGGCCCGACGCCTGGTGGCAGCCCGGCACTCCCCCGCAACTGGTCGTCACCACGGCCGCGTTGCTCCGGTTGAAGGGCCGGCAGCTGGACGCAGTGCTCGCCCACGAGCAGGGCCACGCCCGGGCCCGGCACGACTGGCTGCTGAACTGCTCCTCGGCTCTCGCCGGCGGCTTCCCGCAGGTACCCGTGTTCGCCGCGTTCCGCGACGAGATGCACCGCCTGGTCGAACTCGCCGCCGACGACACGGCATCGCGCCGCTTCGGCCGCCTCACGACAGCCCTGGCGCTGGTCGAACTGAACGAGCACCGCGGCGTGTTCGGGCCCTGCCCCACTCCGCAGGCCCATGTCCCCGCCCGGGTGCACCGGTTGCTCACTCCCCCGGACCGGCTGACCGCGGCCCGGCGTCTGCGGCTGACGGCGGCGGCCGCGCTGGTGCCCGTGGTGCCGGTGCTGGTGGCGTTCGTGCCGGGGCTGCGGGCGCTGGGGTAGCCGAGGCTCCCGAGCGCCCCCCGGGCGCGGAGCGTCCGGGAACCCCTCCGGTGGATCCGGCATGGCCGAAGCATGACGCCGCGGTGACGGAAGATCTTCCCCGTACTGGATCCGGACCCCCCGGTTCGGCGAGGATCGCTGTATGCACACCTCGTCCGTCGATTCCCCGCCCTGTCCGGAGTACCGCACCACCGCCGGTCTCGCCGGTGTCCTGGCCCTGTGCTCGGCGCTGCTGCTGACCCTCGTCGCGGCGAGATGGAGCCCATTGATCAGCGCGGACGGGGAGATCGCCGACACCACACACCGCTGGGCGGTGGACGAACCCGCTCTCACCCAGGCGTGCCGCATCCTCACGGACTGGGTGTGGGACCCGTGGACGATGCGTCTGCTGAGCGCGGCCGTCGTCGTGTGGCTGGTGGTGCGGTGGGCGGCGCGCTGGACGGCGCTGTGGCTGGCGCTGGCCGTCGCGCTGGGCACGCTGCTGCAGCAGGGCGTCAAGGCCGCGGTGGACCGCCCCCGCCCGGTCTGGCCCGACCCCGTCGACTCGGCCCACTACTCGGCGTTCCCGTCGGGCCACGCCATGACCGCCACGGTGGTGTGCGGCCTGCTGCTGTGGCTCCTGCACCGGCACGGCGTCGGCCGGGCCGTGTGGCGTACGGCCGTGGCCGTGGCCGTCGTCTCCGTGGTCGGGGTCGGGCTGACCCGGATCTGGCTCGGTGTCCACTGGCCGTCGGACGTGGTGGGCGGCTGGCTGCTGGGCACGATGGTGGTGGCCCTGGCGGTGTGGGTGCACCGACGCCGGCAGCCCTGAACCCGTCACCGCCCCACCGATCTTCGTTCGTGGCGTCGGGGCGGCCTCGTAGGATCGCCCACCCCCATGACCGCCGTGCTCTTCGACTTCTCCGGAACCCTCTTCCGTGTCGAGTCCACCGACTCCTGGCTGCGTGGCGCCCTGGCCACGGCCGATGTCCGGCTCACCGAGGCCGAGTTGACCGCCGCGGTCCTGGCCCTGGAGACGGTGGGGGCGCTGCCCGGCGGCGGTGATCCCGCGCGGATTCCGGCAGAACTCGCGGACGCCTGGCCCATCCGGTACCGCAGTTCGAGCACGGCGTGCAAGAGCCCGACCCGCGGCTGTTCGGCGTCGCCTGCGAGGCGCTCGGCGCCGACCCGCTCAAGACCCGTGCCACCTCTGGGGTGCGGGGTGCACTTCGTGGACCACCTGCCGGCGGCCGACCGGCCGGACGGGCTGCGGCCGTTCCTGGATCCGGTGAGCTGAGCCGGTCGCGCCGTCCGCGGGGACGGCGTGCCGCTTCGGAAAGTAGCCCAAGGCCACTACTGGGCCCGAGCGCTCGCCCGCCTCGGACGATCCCCCGCGTCGCCCGAGGCAGACGGCATCACCGGCCCAGACCTGACGAGGTCTTGGCCGGACCCTCTGAGTATAGTTGGCTGGCAGCCAGTCAACACAGGAGTTGCAGCATGTCTCCGCGTAGCGCCTCGGTGAACGAAGAGTTGCGGCGGCGTTCCCGGGAGCGGCTGCTGCAGGCGGCGGTCGAGCTGGTGAGTGAACGCGGTTACGAGGCGACCACGCTCGGCGACATCGCGGACCGGGCGGGATCGGCCCGGGGCCTGGTGTCGTACTACTTCCCCGGCAAGCGCCAGCTGGTGCAGTCCGCCGTGCACCGGCTGATGCACCGGACGCTGGAGGAGGCGCTGGAGCGCGAGCCGCGCACGGAGGACGGCCGGGAGCGGATGGCCCGGGCCATCGACGCGATCCTGGGTCTTGCCCGGGACCGGCCCGTGCTGATGCGCCAGCACATGGCGGGGATCCTGCAGGCCGAGGGCTTCATGCAGTGCCCAGAGCAGCGGCGGCTGGCCGAGCTGCTGCGGGACACCATGGCCCGGCACGGGTCCACGGACGTCGACAGCGACTACCCGATGATGCGCGCCCTGCTGATGGGCTCGGTGTATGCCGCCGTGGTGCCGGGGGCGCCGATGCCGGTGCCGGTGCTGCGCGCCGAGTTGTTCAAGCGCTACCGGCTCGGCTGGGAGCTGGGCCTCCCGCCGGAGACCGGAGCCTGCGGCGGGAGGGGCGACAAGGATCTGTCGCGGTTCTTCGCGACCGGTGCCGCACCGGAGTGCGACCCGCGGGGTCAGTCGAAGTAGTCCGGCTGGGTCTGGACGTTGAGCTCACGCTGGTGCACCCAGCGGGCCGGGTCCGTGCGCCGGTCGTCGATCTTCAGCACGTCGAAGCCCCGGGCGTACTCGTTCGAGTAGATGTAGCCGTTGTAGTAGTACGCGGACCACGAGCCGCCCGACTTGATCGTGTCGGTGGTCAGCGGACCGCGGTCGAAGTAGGCGATCTCCTTCGGCTTGGCCGAGTCGGTGAAGTCCCAGACGGAGACGCCGCCCTGGTACCAGGCCTGGACCATGATGTCCTTGCCCTTGACCGGGATCAGCGAGCCGTTGTGGGCCACGCAGTTCTCGGTGTCCGCCTGGTGACGGGGGATCTTGAAGTAGCTGCGGAAGACGAGCTTGCGCTTGTCGCCCTTGCCGACGATGTCGTAGATGCCGTCGGCACCGCGATCCGGGCCGATCTCCGCGTTGCAGGTGGCCGCGCCGCCACCGCCCAGCTCGTCGGTGTAGACGACCTTGTTCGCCTTCTGGTTGAAGGTCGCCGAGTGCCAGAACGCGAAGTTCACGTTGTCCTGGACGCGGTCGATGACCTTCGGCCGTTCCGGATCCTTGATGGAGAACAGGATCCCGTCGCCCATGCAGGCGCCCGCGGCCAGGTCCTTCGACGGCAGCACGGTGATGTCGTGGCAGCCGGTGGTCTTGGACACGCCCGGGTTGGTGGGTCCGCCCGGGTTGCCGCCGCCGTCCGGCCCCTCACCGGGGAACAGCACGGGGAAGCCGACGACCTTCGCCTTCTCGGGGGCGTTGCGCGGCACCTTGATGACGGAGATGCCGTCGTGCGGCGGCTGGCAGTCGGGGTATGTGGCGCTCGGCGAGTACGAGGAGACGTACA
Source organism: Streptomyces sp. WAC04114 (assembly GCF_019733245.1). NCBI lineage: Bacteria > Bacillati > Actinomycetota > Actinomycetes > Kitasatosporales > Streptomycetaceae > Streptomyces > Streptomyces sp. WAC04114. The sequence goes on along the minus strand of NZ_JAIGQA010000064.1, from coordinate 31,899 downwards.
CGTACACGTTGCGGCGCTCGGGCACCAGTGTGTGGGTGTGCGAGCCGCAGGCGGTCTCGACGGCGGCGACATACCGGGGGTTGCGCTTGTCGCTGATGTCGAAGACCTTCATGCCCTCCCACGAGGACTTCTCGGTCGCCGGCTGGGTGGTGCTGGAGCAACTGCTGTCGCTGCGCGAGGAGTCGGTGGACAGGAACAGCAGATTCCCGGAGACGGAGATGTCGTTCTGCGCACCGGGGCACAGCACTTGGGCGACGGTCTTCGGCGCCTTGGGGTTGCTGATGTCGAAGATGCGGAAGCCGTCGTAGTTGCCCGCGAACGCGTACCTGCCCTGGAAGGCGAGGTCCGAGTTCGTGCCCTGGAGCACGTCCTTGGGGACGTGGGCGAGGTGCTGGATGTTGTCGGAGTGGACGATCTCGTCCTGGCCGGGTATGTCGCCGCTCTCGATGGCCTCCCGGACCTCTGCCTGGTCGCTCTTGGAGACCTTCTTCGGCGCGGGCGGCGCGTCCCCCGGGTCGGGGGTGGCCCCTGCCGGTGCCGCCGTGAGGAGCGCGGCCAGCAGCCCGGCGGCGGCAGCGGTAACTCCCAGGCGTCTGCGGCGTGTTCTGCGGTCGTTCAACAGGATCACTGTTTTCCTCCCTGGTTCCGTTCACTGCGGAACGGTTCACGCACCACGCAGTATCGTCTTCGCCATGCACATACCAATAGAGGGCAACAGAATCGCAATGAAGTTTTCCGATCAATGACCCGCGGAAACGTGCGTGTACGTCGTCCGCAACCCGAGGTGCGTCCCAACCCGCTTGCCACAGGAGGTCGTTGTGCTCTTCCGCCGTGCGTCCCGGGCGTCCGCCGTCACGACGGGGCTGGTCGCCCTGGCCGTGCTCACGGCCGGGGGCTGTGACTCCGGTCCGGACCGGGAGCCGGCCGCCGCGGACGGGCCCGCCGTGATCGCGCCGGGTGAGCCCGGCGAGGCGAACCGCACCCTGTCCGCGGAGGAGGCCGCCGACCAGAACCCGGAGGACGACTCCCCCAACTCGGCGGACGTCTCCTATGCCCGCATGATGATCGAGCACCACTCCCAGGCCCTGGTGATGACCGAACTCGTCCCGACGCGCGCCGAGTCGAAGGACGTGAAGCGGATCGCCGAGCGCATCGCGGCCGGCCAGAAGCCGGAGATCGCGGCCATGAAGGGCTGGCTGAAGTCGTACGGCAAGCCGCTGAAGGCCGGGAGGCACGAACACGCCACCATGCCCGGCATGGCGACTGAGGCCCAGCTGAAGAAGCTCCGCGCGGCCGACGGGAAGGCCTTCGACCACCTCTTCCTGACCCTGATGACGACCCATCACCAGGGTGCGATCACCATGGCCACGGACGTGAAGGGGCAGGGCAACAACATCCGCGTCGAGGAGATGGCCGACGAGGTGATCGCGCAGCAGACGAGCGAGATCACCCGGATGCGGAACATGCTCTGAGCGCGCCCGGAGGCGGGACCTCGTCCCGGTTCAGCGCCGGACGCGGGAGCGGGACCTCGTCCCGGTTCAGCGCCGGGCGCGGCGCGGCGACAGCAGGCCCGCGTCCCGGGCCTGGCCGATCAGCCTGAGCGATGTACGACGGCTGTGCCCGGTCGCGCCCATCACGGCGAGGACCGGGTCGGCGCCGTCCCGCTGGGCCGCGCGGTACTCCCGCGCCACCAGCAGCCTCCCCTCCGCCCCGCGCGGCCGGGCGGGCCGGGACCGGCGCCCCTCGCTCCCACTGCCGTCGGACCCGGGCGCGGGCCCGCTACCGCACGCCTCGGCGACCGACTCCTCGATCCACTCGGCGAGCACCGCCAGATCGTCGAGGGACAGCGCGGGCTGAGCGCGCACCTCCTCGACGCAGACGCATCCGCCGCCCACGACGGCCAGCGCGTCGACCCGGGCGCCGTCCTCGAAAACCAGCCGGAACTCGAACCAGCGCGTGGCGCCCTCGTTCTCCCGCACTTCCCAGGCGGGGCGCACGGCCACCGCACCGTCCGCCGGAGAGCGATCAGAAAGATTCAGAAAGGATGCTTCCAGCATGCACTGAACGTAACCGCATGATCACATTCCCTACAGATCGGACACGCGCCGCGTGAGGGCCACTGCACCCTGTCAGCGGAGCCCGGCCGGTGCGATGCTGGAGGCGTCAGTGCTCTCCCGAGATCCGCGGGATCCCCCGGGTAAGGAGTTCTCCCGTGCTGCGAGTCGCCGTCGTAGGCTCCGGGCCGAGCGGGTGCTACACCGCCCAGAGCCTCGTCCAGCTGGACGCCGAGGTGCGCGTCGACGTCCTGGACCGGCTGCCGTGCCCCTACGGTCTCGTCCGCTACGGCGTGGCACCCGACCACGAGAAGATCAAGTCCCTGCAGAACAACCTGCGCGCCGTCCTGGAGCACGAGCGGGTCCGGTTCCTCGGCGGTGTGCAGATCGGCCCCGGCGGCGTGACCGTCGGCCGGCTGCGGGAGCTGTACCACGCGGTGGTGTACTGCGTGGGCGCCGCCACCGACCGGCACCTGGGCATCCCCGGGGAGGACCTGCCGGGGAGCTGGTCGGCGACGCAGTTCGTGGCTTGGTACAGCGCCCACCCGGACGCCGTGGACGCCGGTTTCCTGCGGGACGCCCGGTCGGCCGTGGTCATCGGGGTGGGGAACGTCGCCGTGGACGTGACGCGGATGCTGGCCCGGGGACTGGCTGAGCTGACCCCCACGGACATGCCGCAGGCGGCCCTGACCACCCTGGCGGACAGCCGGGTCACCGAGATCCACATGGTGGGCCGACGCGGCCCGTCCCAGGCCCGGTTCACCACCAAGGAGCTGCGCGAGCTGGGCACCCTGCCGGAGACGGACGTCGTCGTCGATCCGGCGGAGCTGGCCCTGGATCCGGGATACACGGACCCGTCCGCGCTGCCCGCCCCGCAGCGCCGCAACGTCGAGGTCCTGCGCGGCTGGGCCGGGACACCGCCGCAAGGCGCTCCGCGCCGCATCCACCTCCGGTTCTTCCTCCGCCCGGCCGAACTGCTCGCCGAGCGGGGCCATGTGGATGCGGTGCGGTTCGAGCGGACGGCCCCGGACGGCCGGGGCGGCGTGACGGGAACGGGCCGCCACGAGGTCATCGCGGGACAGCTGGTCCTGCGGTCGGTGGGCTACCGCGGAGTCCCCCTGGAGGGCCTCCCCTTCGACCCGGTCACCGGCACCGTCCCGAACCTGTCCGGGCGGGTCCTGCGCGAGGGTGCCGTCGCCCCGGGCGAGTACGTGGCGGGCTGGATCAAGCGCGGCCCCACGGGCGTCATCGGTACGAACCGCCCCTGCGCGAAGGAGACGGCGACCTCACTCCTGGAGGACGCGCCGGTCCTCACGCTGCGGGCCGTGCCCGACGACCCGCTCCCGGCGCTGCGCGCGGCGGGAACCGACCCGGTGCCATGGCAGGGCTGGCAGGCGATCGAGCGGGCGGAGGCGGAACTGGGAGCCTCGCTGGGGCGCGGCGTGGTCAAACTCCCGGACTGGCCCTCCCTGTTGAGGGCCGCCGCGAGCCAGGCTCCCTGAGGCCGCTCAGCCACCGAGCCGGTCGGCCTGCCGGGCGGCGGCGTGGAGCAGGGCCTCCAGCAGCCCGGGGAACAGCTCGTCCAGGTCGCCCCACCGCAACCCGTTCATCTTGGCAGTCCCCCGGTACACCTGCCGGATCACCCCGCTCTCCCGCAGCACCCGGAAGTGGTGCGTGGTGGTCGACTTGGTGACGGGCAGGTCGAAGTGCGAGCAGGACAACTCGCCCTGCGCACCGGCGAGTTCTCGTACGATCCGCAGCCGCATCGGATCCGAGAGCGCGTGCAGAACGTCCTCCAGCCTGATCTCGCCGGACGCGGGGTGCGGCAGGTCACGACTGCTGACGGCGGGGGACGACACGGCGGGCTCCACTTCCTCGGGGACTCCATAGTACGAGAACCCTCGTAGTTTGACATCCACCGTACTACGATGCCTATCGTACGAGTCGACATCGGCCCCGTGACGAATGGAGTCCGCCGTGACCGCGCTCTTCGAGCCCTACACCCTGCGCGAGCTGACGATCCCGAACCGCGTGTGGATGCCCCCGATGTGCCAGTACTCGGCGGCGCCGGAGGGCCCGGAGACCGGGGCCCCCACCGACTGGCACTTCGCGCACTACGCCGCCCGCGCCACCGGCGGGACGGGCCTGATCATCGTCGAGGCGACCGCGGTGTCGGCGCAGGGCCGCATCTCCCCCTACGACCTGGGCATCTGGAACGACACCCAGGTCGAAGCGTTCCGCCGCATCACCCGCTTCCTCACCGCGCAGGGCACGGTGCCGGCGATCCAGCTGGCCCACGCCGGCCGCAAGGCGTCGACGGACCGCCCCTGGAAGGGCGGCGCCCCGGTCGACCCGGACGCCCACGGGTGGGACTCCGTCGCCCCGAGCCCGCTCGCGTTCGACGACAGGCATCCGGTCCCGGCCGAGCTGACCGTCGACCAGATCAAGGACGTGGTCGAGCAGTTCGCGGCCGCGGCCCGTCGCGCGCTCGCCGCCGGCTTCGAGGTCGCCGAGATCCACGGCGCCCACGGCTACCTGATCAACGAGTTCCTCTCCCCGCACTCCAACCACCGCACCGACGCTTACGGCGGCTCGTACGAGAACCGCACCCGTTTCGCCCTCGAAGTCGTCGACGCCGTAAGGGAGGTGTGGCCGGACGACAAGCCGCTGTTCTTCCGCATCTCGGCGACCGAATGGCTCGAGGACGGTGGCTGGACCGCGGACGACACGGTCCGTTTCGCCGCCGACCTGCGGTCCCACGGCATCGACCTGCTGGACGTCTCCACCGGCGGCAATGCGTCGGGCGTCCGCATCCCCACCGGCCCCGGATACCAGGTGCCCTTCGCCGCCCGGGTGAAGAACGAGACGGCCCTGCCGGTCGCCTCGGTCGGGCTCATCACCGACGTCGAGCAGGCCGAGAAGATCCTCGCCAACGGCGAGGCGGACGCGGTACTGCTGGGCCGCGAGCTGCTGCGCAACCCCTCATGGGCACGGCACGCGGCGCGGGAGCTCGGCGGCGAGGTGCGGGTGCCGGACCAGTACCACCGGTCGGTCTGAACCGATCTCCAGGCCCGGCACCCCGGGCACGTCAACCGGCCGCGCACAGCGTTCCGTTGAGCGTGAACGCGGCCGGGGCGGCGCTGTTGCCGCCGTGGCTCGCCTGGTAGCCGATGCTCACGCTCGCGCCCGGCGCGATGGTGCCGTTGTAGGCGGCGTTGGTGGCGGTGACCGACCCGGACGACGGTGTGTACGTGGCACCCCAGCCGCCCGTGACCGTCTGCCCGGCGGGCAGGGTGAAGCCGAGCTTCCAGCCGTCGACGGCTGTCGTGCCGGTGTTGGTGAGGGTCACGGACGCGGTCAGACCGGTGCTCCAGGCGTTCACCGAGGCCGTCACCCTGCAGGCGCCGGGCTGGGGAGCCGGGCCGGAGCCGTCCAGGCCGAAGAAGGTGAGCACGCGGGAGGCCATGCCCTGGGCGTACAGGTTGTGGCCGACACCCTGGAGGCTGACGGCCTCCACGGGGCCTGCTCACCCGTGCCGCCGTAGCGGGTACGGGTCCAGCCGGCCTGGGGCGTGTCGCTGGCGACGGGCGTCTGGCTCACGCCGTGCACGTCCGTCCACTGCTTGATCTGCTCCCCGAAGTTGGGGTAGCGCAGGACGTCGTCCTGGGTGCCGTGCCAGATCTGCATGCGGGGCCGGGCGCCGGTGTAGCCGGGGTACGCGCCCCGAACCACGTCGCCCCACTCCTTCGGAGTGCGAATGATCGTGCCGCCCGAGCAGGCACTGTTCCACTCGGAGCCGTCGGCGGTGGCGAAACAGCCGAACGGGACGCCCGAGAAGGCGGCGCCCGCCGCGAACACGTCCGGGTAGTCCCCGAGCAGGACGTTGGTCATCATCGCGCCGGAGGAGATGCCGGTGGCGAAGATCCGGCCGGTGTCGGCGCTGTGGGTCCGGGTGGTCCAGTCGATCATCGACTTGATGCCGACGGGATCGCTGCCGCCGCCGCGGCGCAGGGCCTGGGGTGAGGAGACGTCGAAGCACTTGCTGCTGCGGGTCACGGACGGGTACAGCACGAGGAATCCGTAGCGGTCGGCGAGCGTGTCGTACTCGGTGCCGTTGTACATGTCCGGGCCCGAGCCGGTGCACCAGTGCACGGCCACCACGATGGCCGGCTTCGGTGTGACGCTCTCCGGTACGTACAGGTACATGCGCAGGTTGCTGGGGTTCGTGCCGAAGTTCGTGACCTCGGTGAGGGTGGCGGCGGGTACTGCACCCGCGCGGGTGGCGGCACGGGCGGGCTCGCCCGCTGCGGCCGCGGGCGTACTGAGCGCGGTGGCCGTGAGTAGCGGCAGCAGCGCGGCGACGAGCGCGAGGAGCAGTGACCGCAGGGGTCTCCTCGCCGTGGGGTGGGGGGTGGCAGACACGTCCGGGTTCCTTCCGTCGTGAAGTCCGGTTCAGGAAGCATCCGTTCGGCATGGCGGCATGGACATGACCTTCATGGAAGCGCTCCCACACCCGTATCGCCCTGAGCTGGAGCGGCCGAATCCCTTCTGCGCGAAGCGTTGACTAGAAAGCGCTTGCCCTCTACGTTCCGTTCAGCGATGTGACCCACTGGTTCGAGCGGTCTCCGATCGCAGCCCACATCGGACGGCATGTTGAACCATGTTCACTGACATGAACCTCGGCACAACGAAGGCACGCCCCCGACGGGACGCTCGGGCTCCGGGGGAGCCCGACGCGCATCCACCCCCACGACAGAAGGAATCGGGACATGACTTCCGCAACCCGCCAGCGCGCCCGTAGGCGCGCACTGACCGGCACACTGGCCACACTCGGCCTGTCGATTGGCATGATCATGACTGTGAACGCGCCCACCGCGAGCGCCGCGACCTGGCCGACCCCCAACGGCAGCCAGGGCACCTCCTCCACCATCTCGGTGTCCGGCACCAAGGACTACGGCATGAAGCGGTACTACGGCACCGGAGACCTGGCCGGTGACGGCCAGGAGGAGGGCCAGGACCCGATCTTCAAGCTCGCCGACGGCGCGGTGCTGAAGAACGTCATCCTCGGCGCCCCCGCGGCCGACGGCATCCACTGCGAGGGCACCTGCACGCTGCAGAACGTCTGGTGGGAGGACGTCGGCGAGGACGCCGCGACCTTCCGCGGCGGCAACGGGGCGACCTACCAGGTCATCGGCGGCGGCGCGAAGAAGGCCGCGGACAAGGTCTTCCAGCACAACGGCGGCGGCACGCTGACCATCTCCAACTTCGCGGTGCAGGAGTTCAAGACGCTGTACCGCTCGTGCGGGGACTGCTCCACGCAGTACACGCGCAAGGTCAGCCTCAACTCCGTCGACGTGACCGGCACCGGCTCCACCGTGCGGCTCGTCGGCATCAACGTCAACCGCAACGACGTGGCGACGCTGCGGAACATCACGATCCGCAACGACTCCGGCCGCAAGGTCGTGCCCTGCCAGAAGTACAACAACAACACTGCAGTCGGCTCCGGACCCGACGGCAAGAACTGCCTCTACTCCACCTCGGACATCACCTACGGGTAGTCCCGGTACAGGTAGTCCCGGGCAGGTCGGCTTCCCCCACGGTGACGGCGGCCGTGCGGAGCGTCCCGGCGGCGCTGCGCACGGCCGTCCGCGTCAGGCGCCGCGCACCCGCGCGCGCACCTCCCCGACCAGCTCCCCCTGGTAGTCGGTGTAGGCCGCGCGCAGTCCGGTGCCGGGCCAGTCGGCCGGCAGGAGCGCGGGCGGCAGGACGGGGTCGGCGAGCAGGTGCCGTACGGCGGCGGCGAAGGCGGTCAGGCGGTCGGCCGGGCGGGGTGCGCCGGCGATGTGGTCGAGCAGGGCCCGGGCCGTGGCGGACCAGGCGTCCAGCGGCCACAGGGTTTCGGCCAATTCACCCGAGGGGAGGTCGGGGCGGGCCGTGTAGCGCTGCACCAACCGGTCCAGGTCACCGGGCAGGGCGCGGGTCAGGTTGGCGGGGCGGAGCCAGACGCCCTCGCGGAGTTCGGCGAGCCGGAGGGCGCTCAGCCGGGTGCGGAGGTCGGCCCGTTCGGCGGGGCCGCGTCCCGTCGCGGTGACCACGACCATCTCCCAGTCGCCGTCCCACGCGCGCGTGCGCGGGTGCACGGCGTCGTCCTGCCGGCGCTGGCGCTCCAGCAGCCGGTCGCTGAGGCGGTAGCCGCCGTCCGTGCGCCGCAGGTCCCCCGCGGCCACCATCCGGCTGAGCGCCGCCCGCAGGGTCGAGCCGCCGACGTCGAAACCCTCGACGAGCCGCACCAGTTCCCTGACCGGCAGCTCGGGGGTATGCGCCCCGAGGAGCAGGCTCAGCACGACCGACCGCGCGGACAGCGGACGCAGATCGAGCGCGCCGGACCGCGCCGGGACGTTCATCGGCATGGTCACGTACTGTACGCGGCGAAATTCCGTGTTGCAGGATTGCTGCGACCGCAGCCAGAGTGCAACACTCGCGGCATGGTCTCGACACTGGACGAACTGCAGGCGCACGGCGGCCCCGGCACGCACGACGTCACCAACCAGGCCCCGCCGCTCACCCCCTACGACGCCTCCGACGACACAGCCCTGCTGGAGGGGCTGCGGCGGGAGGGCGCCGGGTGGGCCGAGGAGGATCTGCGGCGGCTCGGACGGCAGGCCGGCAGCGCCCAGGCGCAGGAGTGGGCCGACCTGGCCAACCGGCACGAGCCGGAGCTGCGGACGCACGACCGGTACGGCAACCGCGTCGACGAGGTCGAGTTCCACCCCAGCTGGCACCACCTGATGCGCACGGCGATCGGGGAGGGCCTGGCCGCCTCGCCCTGGGCGGACGACCGGCCCGGCGCCCATGTCGTACGGAGCGCGGGCGGACTGGTGTGGGGGCACACCGAGGCCGGGCACGGCTGCCCGACGTCCATGACCTACGCGGCCGTTCCGGCGCTGCGCAGGCAGCCCGAGCTGGCGAAGCTCTACGAACCGCTGCTGACGAGCCGGGAGTACGACCCCGTCCTGCGGGAGCCCACGGAGAAGCGCGGGCTGCTGGCGGGCATGGGGATGACCGAGAAGCAGGGCGGTTCCGACGTCCGCACGAACACCACGGCGGCCACGCCCACGGCCGAGCCCGGGGTGTACACGCTGCGCGGGCACAAGTGGTTCACCTCGGCGCCGATGTGCGACGTGTTCCTGGTGCTGGCCCAGGCCCCGGGCGGGCTGTCGTGCTTCCTGGTGCCGCGGGTGCTGCCCGACGGGACCCGCAACACCTTCCGCATCCAGCGGCTGAAGGACAAGCTGGGCAACCGGTCCAACGCCTCCTCCGAGCCCGAGTTCGACGGAACGGTGGCCTGGTTGGTCGGACCCGAGGGCCAGGGCGTGAAGACGATCATCGAGATGGTCAACTGCACGCGGCTGGACTGCGTGATGATGTCGGCCGCGCTGATGCGCAAGTCCCTGGTCGAGGCGGGCCACCATGCGCGCCACCGCAGCGCGTTCGGCGCACGGCTCGTGGACCAGCCGCTGATGCGCAACGTTCTCGCCGATCTGGCGCTGGAGTCGGAGGCCGCCACAACGCTCACCCTGCGGCTGGCGGGGGCGGCCGACCGGGCGATCCGCGGGGACGAGGGTGAGGCGGCGTTCCGCCGGATCGCCACCGCAGTCGGCAAGTACTGGGTGACCAAGCGGGGTCCGGCCTTCACCGCGGAGGCCCTGGAGTGCCTCGGCGGCAACGGCTACGTCGAGGACTCCGGCATGCCCCGGCACTACCGAGAGGCGCCCCTGTTGTCGATCTGGGAGGGCTCGGGGAACGTCAACGCCCTCGACGTGTTGCGGGCGCTGAGTCGTGAACCGGGCACCGCCGAGGCATTGTTCGGGGAGCTCGCTCTCGCCCGGGGCGCGGACGCCCGGCTGGACGCGGCCGTGACGCGGCTCAGGACGGGGCTGTCCGAGGCGTCCGCCACGACGGCACGGCGTCTCGTGGAACAGATGGCGCTGACCCTCCAGGCCTCCCTCCTCGTGCGGCACGCCCCGCCGGCTGTCGCCGACGCGTTCTGCGCGACGCGGCTCGGGGGCGACTGGGGGCACGCGTTCGGGACGCTTCCGGAGTCGGCGGGCCTGGACGCGATCGTTGCGCGGGCGCTGCCGGGCGGCGAGGCCTGAAGACGCCGGGGGCGGGCCGACGCCGGGCGGGGCCGGCGGGTTCACATGCCTCGGTGGGCCGGCGGATTCACAGGCTCGGTGGGCCGGGGGGGTGCACGGGCCTCGGTGGGCCGGGGGGTGCACGGGCCCCGGTGGGCCGGGTGCACGGGCCCCGGTGGCTAGCGGGTTCACAGGCGCCGGTGAGCCGGCAGGTTCACGGGCCCCGGTGAGCCAGCGGGTTCACAGGTCCCGTGGGCCGCCGAGACCGGGCTCCAACTCGAACTCAAGCCATCGTGCGCACAGTTCGCGCACAGTCATCGCACGATTCCGCTTCGTTGTCGGTGCCGTGGTGCAGACTCCCCGTCAGTTGGCAGTTCGTCTGGGGGAGGACACCGTGTTCAGGGGGATCGACGAGGTCGACTGGGCCTCGCTGCGCCATGCCTACGGCAGCGCGGAGGACGTGCCCGGACTACTGCGGGGACTGGCCTCCGCCGACCCGGCCGAGCGACAGACCGCGCTCGACGGGATGTACGGCGCGGTGCACCACGAAGGCGGGGTCTACGACTCGACCCTCGCCTGTGTTCCGTTTCTCCTCGCGCTCGCCGGCCGCGAGGAGGTGCGGGACCGCGCGGAGGTGGTGGAGTTCCTCGTCAGCATCGGTGACATGGACGGCGCCCCCGGTGAACTCGCGGCGAGCGTCCGGGACGCCCTGCGCGCGCGTGCCGAGGTCTTCGAACGACTCGCGGCGGACGCGGACCCCGACGTGCGCCGGGCGGCGCCCGCGGCGCTGGTGCGGTTCCTCGGCCAACCGGCGCGCGTGCTCGCCCTGTTGCGGGAGCGGATCACCGTGGAGCGGAACGACCGGGTGCTGCTCGCCCTGGCGGAGAGCCTCGGCCTGTTCGCCCGGCGGTACCACCCGGCCGATACCGCTCACACCGCCGAGGCGGTGCGCCTGCTGAGCGAGCTGAGCGGGCCTCCGCACGGCCCGGGCCTGAGGCTCGCCGCACTCGGGCAGCTCGCGGAGTGTGCCCAGGACCGGCTCCCCGCCGATCTCGTACCGACCGTCGTCCGCCTGCTCAGGGACAGATCCGGGCAGCGGGCCCCGGTGGCGCACCCGTACGACGGTCCCGGCCCGGACACGCTCGCCGGCCGGCTGCGGCGGCTGCGCCCCTCGGACGAGGAGGGGTCCCGGCTGCTGCGGACCCTGCACTCGGCGCTCGGCGGCCGGGTGCCCGACCGGGTCGCCCTGCTGTGCGGGCAGTTGAGCAGCCCGGATCCCCTCGACCGGTGCAACGGCGTGTGGATGTCGGCCGGGCTGATCCGCGAGTGGCGCACCGGCCACGCGGAGCCGGTCATCCTCATCGGCAATCAACTGGGCGACGAGGAGGCCCGGTTGCACGACGCCGCGGTCGCCGTCCTGGTGGAGCTCCTCGCCCTGGCCGCGCCCGCCGCCGACCCCCTCCACGCGCTGGTGACGTACCGTCCGGAGCTTCGGATACGGCACGGGGAGCGGGGTACGCCGGCTCTGGGCGGCCCGCTCAAGGCACTGGCCGGAGCCGGGGACGCCAGGGCCGTGCCGGTGCTGGCGGAGGTGCTGGCGGGCCCGGTCGTCCCGAACGATCTGGGGCTGGTGATACCCCACTTGGGCGGCGCCGCCGTTCCGCTCGCCCCGGCGCTGCGGCGACGGCTCGCCCGCGTGCCGCTCGACGCGTCCGACGTGCGCGAGCGGGCCGTTCCGCTGCTGTCGGCCCTCGCCGCACTGGGCGACGTCGAGTCCACCCCCGCGGTACTGCGTCTGCTGCGGGGTCTGCCGGACGGTCTGCGGCAGCGCGACGCGGTCACCGCTGCGGCGGTCCGTTCCCTCGGCGTGCTCGGTGGCGCGGCCGCTGAGGCGATACCGGATCTGCGCGGGCTGCTGGAAACCGGCAGCGCGGTCGCGGCGGCCGACGCGCTGTGGTCGGTCACAGGCGACGCCGGCGCCGTGCTGCCCGTACTGCTGAGGGAGTTGGCGGACATCGGGAGCGGTCACCGGCGCCACGCCGCGGCCGTAGCGGGGCGGATGGGTCCCGCGGCGCGTCCGGCCCTGCCGGAGCTGCGCGAGATGGCCGCCTCCGGCGACGCGTGGGAGCGGGCCACGGCCGCATGCGCGGTGTGGCGCACCGCCGGGGAACCGGAACGGTTCCTCCCTGTCCTGCGCTCCGCATGGAGGGAACATCCGCGCACCCGCACCACGATCGCGGAGTGCGTCGCGGCACTGGGACCCGCGGGAGCGCCCCTGCACGACGTGCTCCGGGCGGAGCTCGCCGCTCCCCGGCGGCATCGCGGCGAATTGGGCGGACACCGGATACGCGAGGACCTGGCGTTGCTGCGGACGTGCCGGGAGGCGCTGGCCGGGCAGGGAAACCCGTAGGCCTCACCCCGCCGTACGCCCCCACATCGGGCCGAAGCGGGACCACTCCGCGTCCCACTGGTCGATGCGGCGGCGCTCCAGGCGGCTGCGGATGCCTCGGCCGGCGCCCAGGGGGACGATCGCGGCGCACAGGCCCGCCACGCCTCCGATCAGGGCGGCCCGTACGCGGGCCTGGGGCTCGGTGACGGGCCGGGTGACCTGGCGGCCCTCGGGGTCCGTCCACACGGTGACCGGGGCGCCGGCGGCGCTGCCCGCCGGGACCCGCAGCTGGCCGGAGTGCTCGGAGCCGTCCACGGCGGTCCACCGCGCCGTGGCCCACACCTGCTCGGCCCGGGACACCCGGGCGTTCTCGGTGGCCGTCCCGGGAGCGCGCTCGGCGAGCCGTCCCACGAGCGGGCGCCACTCGGCCCGTTCCCGGGCCAGCCCGTCCTCCACGGAGCGGCTCACCGCCGTGCCGGCCAGCACCCCGACGAAGACGGTGACCAGCCACACACCCAGGACGACCCAGGCCTCCACCCTGTCTGCGCGGCGCTTGAGCGGATTGCGCCGCCAGCGCCACAGCCACACCCTCGGACCACGTAACGCCATCGAAGGCCTCCTCCTCACGAGCCCACGACCATCCCGCCGCTCTCCCCATACGGACGGCGGCGCCCGGATGCTCAGTGCACCTGTCCGACGTGACGGTCCCCAGGGCCGGTGCACCGTGGGGGCGGCCCACAGGAGGTGTGTTCACAGCGTCGACACCCCCGCTGACCTGCGCCGGACCCCTTTCCGGAGGTGACTGTCAGTGGTCGGGTGCAGACTGGCCGGTGTTCGGGACGAGGGCGTCAAGGGCGACGCCGCGGAGGTGATCGGCATGACCGAGGTACTGCTCGCCGTGGGCACGCGAAAGGGCCTGTTCATCGGGCGCCGGCGAGGTGGTGGCGCCTGGGAGTTCGACGAAAGCCCCTACTTCAACGCGCAGGCCGTGTACTCGGTCGCCATCGACACCCGCGCCGGCACCCCGCGGCTGCTGGTGGGAGGCGACAGCTCGCACTGGGGCCCGTCGGTGTTCCACTCCGACGATCTCGGCCGGACCTGGACCGAACCGGCCCGCCCGGCGGTCAAGTTCCCCAAGGACACCGGGGCGTCCCTGGAGCGGGTGTGGCAGCTGCACCCGGCCGCCGCCGAGCCGGACGTGGTGTACGCGGGCACCGAACCGGCCGCGCTGTACCGCTCGGAGGACCGCGGGGAGACGTTCGAGCTGGTCCGGCCACTGTGGGAGCACCCCACGCGGTCGAAGTGGGTGCCGGGCGGTGGCGGTGAGGGTCTGCACACCGTGCTCACCGACGCGCGCGACCCGAGGGCGGTGACGGTCGCCGTCTCGACCGCCGGAGTGTTCCGCACCCTGGACGGCGGCGCGAGCTGGACGCCTTCCAACTCGGGTGTCTCGGCGGTGTTCCTGCCCGACCCGAACCCGGAGTTCGGCCAGTGCGTGCACAAGGTCACGCGGGACGGCGCCAACCCGGACCGGCTGTATCTGCAGAACCACTGGGGGGTGTACCGCAGCGACGACGCGGGCGCGCACTGGACGGACATCGGCGAGGGCCTGCCTTCCACGTTCGGGTTCGCCGCGGCGGCACATCCGCACAGGGGCGACACGGCGTACGTGTTCCCGATCAACGCCGACGCCGACCGGGTCCCGGCCGACCACCGGTGCCGCGTCTTCCGTACGGCGGACGCCGGCAAGAGCTGGGAGCCGCTCTCCGCCGGGCTGCCCCAGGAGGACCACTACGGCACGGTGCTGCGCGACGCGATGTGCACGGACGACGCCGACCCGGCGGGCGTCTACTTCGGCAACCGCAACGGCGAGGTGTTCGCATCGGCGGACGACGGCGACAGCTGGCAGCAGCTCGCCTCGCATCTGCCGGACGTGCTCTGCGTGCGTGCCGCACTCGTCGGCTGAGGAGCGGACGAGGGGGCGAGGGTGCGCACAGGCGTTGGCCACCGGTTGATCGCCGGTGCCCGTACGGCAGTAGGGTGACGCCCGTGGCACCACGACCCTTGCATGAGATCGTCGAAGCGGGCTGGGCGAAGGCCCTGGAACCGGTGGCCGAACGCGTCGCCGCGATGGGGGACTTCCTCCGCGCGGAGATCGCCGCCGGACGCACCTACCTCCCGGCCGGGGCGAACGTCCTGCGGGCCTTCCAGCAGCCCTTCGACGACGTACGCGTCCTGATCGTCGGTCAGGACCCGTACCCGACCCCGGGGCACGCGGTGGGGCTGTCGTTCTCGGTCGCGCCCGAGGTGCGGCCGCTGCCCGGCAGCCTCATCAACATCTACCGCGAGCTGAACGCCGATCTGGGGCTCCCCCAGCCGTCCAACGGCGACCTGACACCGTGGACGCGGCAGGGCGTACTGCTGCTCAACAGGGCCCTGACCACCGCGCCGCGCAAGCCCGCCGCCCACCGCGGCAAGGGCTGGGAGGAGGTCACGGAGCAGGCGATCCGGGCCCTGGCGGGGCGCGGCAAGCCGTTGGTGTCCATCCTGTGGGGCCGTGACGCCCGCAATCTGCGTCCGCTCCTCGGTGATCTGCCCTCCGTCGAATCCGCCCACCCCTCCCCCATGTCGGCCGACCGGGGCTTCTTCGGCTCCCGCCCGTTCAGCCGGGCCAACGACCTGCTGATCCGTCAGGGCGGCCAACCGGTGGACTGGCGCCTGCCGTGACCGGGGTGTCGGAGAGTTCCGGGTTCCTCGCCGTGGACTCCGGCGGCTCGGGACTCCGGGCCGTGGTGGGGACCGCCGAGCGTGGGCCGCTCGCCCGGCGGGAATCCAGTGAGCCGGTCCGCACCGGCGAGCGGGGCATCGACCCCGAAGACTTCATGGCGCGACTCGTGCCCTTGGTGCGCGCGTTGACCGCCGAGGCGGGGGCGGTGCCGCTGACCACCGTCGTCGTCGGCGCTACCGGTCTGGCCTCCCTGGGCGACGGGCTGCGCGCCGAACTGCCGGGCGCCCTGGCCCGGGAGTGGGGCGTGCGCAGGGTCGCGCTGGCCGCCGATGCCGTGACCGCGTACGTGGGTGCGCTCGGCCCGCGCCCCGGTGCCGTGATCGCCGGCGGGACCGGACTGATCGCGATCGGCACCGACCTCACCGGCTGGCGGCGGGCGGACGGCTGGGGGCATCTGCTCGGCGACTGCGGGGGCGGTGCCTGGATCGGGCGGGCCGGTCTCGAGGCCGCGCTGCGCGCCCACGACGGGCGCGAGGGCGGCTCGGCCGGGCTGCTGGCCTGCGCCGAGGAGGTGTTCGGGCCCGTGGCGGGGCTGCCCGGCGCGCTGTATCCCCGGCCCGACCGGCCGGCCGTGCTCGCCTCCTTCGCTCCCCGCGTGGCCGCCCGCGCGGACGAGGACCCCGTCGCGGCGGGCATCCTGCGAGCGGCCGCCCGGCACATGGCCGACTCCGCGGCGGCCGTGTGCCCCTCCGGCGGCGAGCCGCGCCTCGCCCTCACCGGCGGGCTGTTCAAGCTGGGCGACCCGTTGCTCGGCCCTCTGGACGAGGAACTGCGGCGGCGGCTTCCGCAGGTGCGGCGGGTACCGGCCGAAGGCGATCCGCTGCACGGCTCGGTGCGCATCGCGGCCGAACTGAGCACCGGTTCGCTCCCGCTGCCGAGTGACGGGACGATACTGTCCGTGACCACCCGTTCGGGTGATTGATCCGATCGCGTCCCACCCGTACGTAACTCATCAGACAAAATAGGACGGATACCGCTCACCTGCACCCTCCCCGAACAGGGGAACCCCAGAAGCCAGTAACATGCGGCGCCATGAGTTCCCCCACTGGGCCCGCGGATGGCCTGCCTGTACGAATGCCGCGCCCCCGCCAGCCCGGACGGCACCGCCGTCCCGAGCCGCTGGTTGCTCCCGAGGGCGCGCCCGCGCTCGTCCTCGCCGTGCCGGGGACGCCCAGTAGCGCCACGCGCAGCCTCGCCGAGGAGGTCGTGAGCATCGCCCGCTCCGAGCTGCCCGGCCTCGACGCCCGCATCGGTTACCTCGACGGGGACAACGCGGAGTTCCCCTCGCTGCAGGCCGTGCTGGTGCACACCGCCGAGGAGCGCACGGCCCGTTTCGAGCAGGCCCGCGCCGCCGGCATGGACGTCAAGATGCCCGACGGCCCCGTCGCCGTCGTCGTGCCGCTGCTCGCCGGTCCGGACAGCGCGCTGCTGCGCCAGGTCCGCCAGGCCCTCATGGAGAGCCGTGTGGCCGCCGAGCTGACCGATGTCCTCGGTCCGCACCCGCTGCTCGCCGAGGCGCTGCACGTGCGGCTGTCCGAGGCCGGTCTGGCCCGTGCCGACCGTGCCCGGCTGTTCACGGTGGCGACCGCCGCGGACGGCATCGTCCTGGCGTCGGTGGGCGGTGACGAGGCCGTGCAGGCGGCGGGGATCACCGGCATGCTGCTCGCCGCGCGTCTCGCCGTGCCGGTGATGGCCGCTGCCCTGGACCAGGAGGGCTCCATCGCCTCCGTCGCCGAGCAGCTGCGCTCCTCGGGTTCGCAGCAGCTGGCGCTCGCGCCGTATCTGATCGGTCCGGAGATCGAGCAGAGTCTGATCCAGGAGGCCGCGAAGGAGGCGGGCTGCTCCGCCGCCGAGTCGCTCGGCCCCTACCCGGCGATCGGCAAGCTCGCCCTGGCCAAGTACACGACAGCGCTGGGCATCGCACCGCAGCAGGCGCAGAGCACGCCGGCTCGCTGACGCGGGCCGCTGCGCACAACGCCGAGAAGGCCCGCTCCGATTCGGAGCGGGCCTTCGCCGTCCGGGTGGGGCTCCGGGGCGTGCGGCAGCCCTCAGCCGAGGGTCACGCACGAGGCCGCCGTCACCCGGATCGAGCCGCCTCGTCGCGGGACGCCCG
The DNA here is from genome assembly GCF_019733245.1 of Streptomyces sp. WAC04114. Classification (NCBI taxonomy): domain Bacteria; kingdom Bacillati; phylum Actinomycetota; class Actinomycetes; order Kitasatosporales; family Streptomycetaceae; genus Streptomyces; species Streptomyces sp. WAC04114. The sequence goes on along the minus strand of NZ_JAIGQA010000064.1, from coordinate 14,420 downwards.
TGAGCGGGTCGACCGCGAACCACGTCACGTCGCCGGAGCGCTCGTTGGCGACGTACAGGAAACCGCCCGAGGCGGTGAGGGCGCGCGGCCAGTGGCCGCCGCAATGGACCGTGGTGACCAGGCGCAGCTCCTCGCTCTCGACGCCCTCGACGGCGAGCACGGACAGGAGGTCCTCGCCGCGGGTGGCGGTCCAGACGAAGCGGCCGTCGGGCGAGGTGACGATGCCCGAGGGGTAGGCATCGCGCGCCGGTGCGCCCGGCAGCACCGGGGTCTCGGACAGCGGCGTCAGGACGCCCGACGCCGCGTCCCAGCGGCAGACGGTGACGGACGGGCTCAGTTCGTTGACGACGTACGCCCGCGAGCCGTCCGGGTGGAAGGCGAGGTGGCGCGGTCCCGAGCCGGGGCGCAGAGCGGTCTCCCGGTGCAGGGCCAGGGCGCCGTCCGTCAGGGTGCACACCCGCACCGAGTCCGTGCCGAGGTCGACGCTGACGGCCCAGCGGCCGCTCGGGTCGGACTGCACGTGGTGGGCATGCGGCGCCTGCTGGCGGGGGGTGTGCGGCCCCGCACCGCTGTGCCGGAGCACGCTGGAAGCGGAACGCGTGAGGGCGCCGTCGGGGCGGACGGGGACCGCGGTGACGCTGCCGGAGCCGTAGTTGGCGGTCAGGACGTGCTCGGCGAACAGGCCGAGGTGGGTCGGGCCGCTGCCGTCGACCGGCACGGGTCGTCCGGCCGGCACGGGCTTGTCCCCGTCCACCCGGTACGCGGCCACCGCGCCGTCGGCCGTCTCACTGACCGCGTAGAGCGTCTTCCCGTCGGGCGCGAGGGTCAGGTAGGAGGGGTCCCGCACGGCGTTCACGCTGCTCAGCACGGTCAGCGCGCCACTGACGGGGTCGACCTCCGCGGTCACGATCCCGGGGCCGCCGGCCGCCGTGAACGACCCGATGTACGCCCGCCGCCCGCCGTCCGCCACCGCTGTCCCCTCTCACCCGCACCGCCCGGAATGACCGCGCAGCCGATCATGCAAGGTCTAGACCAGACGGTCAAGGGGGCTTCGCCCGGTCGGACCCGCGCCGGTCGCGGAGGGGGACCGGCAGGAGACGGGACGGCCGGGCTCCGTCGGGGCGGGCTCAGGCCACGCCTGGACGGAGCCCGCCGGCTGCACACCGGCCGGCGGCGTGCATGGTGCATGCCGGCCGGGCCGGGCCGGCCGAAGCTCGCCGCGGGGGCGCGGGAGCGCCCTGCGACGTGACGGCCCGGCGTGTGCACAGCCCAAAGCCAAGTGAGCCGAAGCCTGGCGCGGGCCGGGCGGAAGTGCCTCGCCTGATACCCCCAAACACGCGCGCAGTGGAGCGGGCGAGTCACCCCAAGCCCGCAATGGGCCCCTCCGGGGGGAACTCGCCAAGCACCCCGGCGCGTGCACAGCCAAACGGCCAAGCCACCGCAGGCCCACCCCGGGCCCGCCGGGAGGAACCCCGCCAAACGCCCCAGCGCGCGCAGCCAAACGGCCAAGCCACCGCAGGCCCACCCCGGGCCCGCCGGGAGGAACCCCGTCAGACGCCCCAGCGCGTGCACAGCCCAACGCCCAAGTCACCCCAAGCCCCTGCGAGCCAGGCGGGTGTGCGCCGTCGGCCGCCCATCAGACACCGCACAGAGTGCCGCCCGCTCGGGGCAGCGGTGCTCCACGTCCCGCCCGGTCCGGCCGACACGCGGCAGGGCGACGGGACTCCGCCGGTCGCACCACCTCCGCCACTGCTGCTCCCGGCAGCGTGGAGCGCTTCCGTCAGGCGCCCACCAGCGGCGAGCCCGACGGTGTGCGCAGGGGGCGGGCCAGTTCGGAGAGGGCTCGTTCCAGGCCGTGCAGGTGGGCCAGGGCCGGTTCCGCGTGCGGCGGTCCGTCCGGGTGGACCGCGATGTCCCTGCCCTCTGTGAGGGCCTCGACGGCGGCCTCCACCCGTCCGCAGGCCACGGCCAGACGCGCGTCGTGGGAGGCCTCCGGGTCGGCGGCGACCGCGACCAGGCCGCGGACCTCCCGGGCGCAGTCGTCGAGGAGGGCGAGCACGTGCCGGGCCCGGCGCTTGCGGCCGAGCATCGGGTTCAGCGGGTGCACGAGCGGGGCGACCGAGAGCCGTACCCGGGCGAGGAGCTGCTCCAGCTCCGCCACCCGCGGGGCCGGGTCGGCGTCCGCCGCACCCGCGAGACGCCGGGCGGTCTCGACGGCGCAGGCGTGCACGCAGCCCAGCGCCCGCCGGATCCAGGCGTCGGTGATGCTGTGGGTGGTGACGGGCAGGACGAGGATCACGGCCAGGGCGGCGCCGAGCGCCCCGACGCCGGTCTCGGCGAGCCGCAGGGCGAGCAGCCCGGGGCCGAGCACGCCGAGGAGGCCGTAGAGCAGGCCGGCGAGGAGGGTGACCCAGAGCATCATCCAGGTGTAGGAGACGGCTGCCGTGTAGAAGATGCCGAAGACGCAGACGGCTGCGAGGGCTGCCGTGACGGCCGGATCGCCGTGCACGGGCACCGCCACGAGCAGGCCGAGGGCGATGCCGATGACCGTGCCGAGCAGTCGCCGGAAGCCTCGGACCAGGGTCTCGCCGCGCGAGGTGGTGTTGACGAAGATCCACCAGGTGGCGCCGACGGCCCAGTACCAGCGCTGTCCGGACACCAGCTGGCCCACGATCAGGGCGAAGCCGGCCCCGGCCGTGGCCTGGATCGCCTGGCGGGTGGTGACCCGGGCCAGGCCGGTGCCGCCCGGCGGTGCGGGCACGGCGGGCGGCGGCATGCGGCGCTCGTAGCACCACAGGCCGAAGCGCACCGCAGCGGCGGCGAGGACGGAGAGCAGGACCGCGACGTAGAGCTGGGGCAGCTGGTCGGTCGTGGCGTGCAGGAACTGCGCGACGAAGAAGGTCATGAACGCGAACACGCCGAGGCTGTGCCCGCGCGGTCCCCAGCGGCGCGCGTACACGCCCGCGCCGACCACGGCGAGGAAGGTGAGGTCGCGGGCCACCGGATGGTCGTGCAGCTCGGCCGCGGCGGTGAGCACGGGCAGGCCGACGACGGGCAGCAGCGCGGTCGTGACCGCCTGGCCGCGGACCGTGGCGTCGGTGACGGTGAACAGGGCGAGCAGAGCGGCGAGGCCCCCGGTGACGGCCCCCGCGAGGGAGTGCCCTGCGAGGCCGCACAGGGCGACCGCGAGCGCGATGCCGAGCACGGCCCGCGTGCCGAACCGCAACCTCGCCCGCCCCGGATCCGGAGCCGTGAACACCGTCTTCAGCACCGCTTACCGCCCCTCTCGCAACACCGGCCATGAGTACGCATGAAAAAGGCGCCGCGGGGTCCGCAGCGCCATCGACGCCTCCATATCAGCATCCCGGGGGCCACTGGCTCAACCGGCTCCTTCTAGACTGGGCCATTGGCGCAACTGAAGCGGCCGGATGACGGCCGCGGCAGAGCCAACGGACGAGGAGGACGCGTCATGCCCGTGGACGAGCTCGACACCCGCATCCTGCGGTTGCTGCTGGAGCAGCCGCGCACGAGCGTGCGCGAGTACGCCCGGATCCTCGGCGTCGCCCGGGGCACGCTCCAGGCCCGGCTGGACCGGCTGGAGCGCGACGGCGTGATCACCGGCACGGCCCCGGCCCTCTCCCCCGCCGCGCTCGGGCATCCGGTCCTGGCGTTCGTGCACATCGAGGTGACCCAGGGGCATCTCGACGAGGTGGGGGACCTGCTGGCGGCGGTGCCGGAGATCGTCGAGGCGTTTTCGATCACGGGTGGCGGGGATCTGCTGGCCCGGGTGGTGGCGCGGGACAACGGACACCTGGAGGACGTCGTCCAGAAGCTGATCAGCATGCCCGGGGTGGTGCGCACCCGTACCGAGGTCGCCCTGCGCGAGCGCGTCTCCCACCGGATGCTGCCGCTGGTGGAGTCGATCGGGCGGTCGGCCCGCGGATGATCTTTGAGAGCATGGCCCCATGAGCACGCTCCATGGCATATCGGTCATCTTCGATCTCGACGGAACACTCGTGGACAGCGAGCCGAACTACTACGAGGCGGGCCGCCAGACGCTGGCCGATCACGGCGTCCCGGACTTCACCTGGGCGGACCACGAGCGGTACGTCGGCATCAGCACGCAGGAGACGGTCGCGGACTGGAAGGACCGCTACGGCCTGCCCGCCTCGGTGGACGAACTGGTCGCCGCCAAGAACCGCCGCTACCTGGAGCTGGCCCGCGGCGCCACGCGCGCCTACCCGGAGATGCGCACGTTCGTCGAACTGCTGGCGGCCGAGGGCGTGCCCATGGCGGTGGCCTCGGGCTCCTCCCCGAAGGCCATCGCCGCGGTACTGACCGCCACCGGACTGGACGCACACCTGCACACCGTGGTCTCCGCCGACGAGGTCGCGCACGGCAAGCCGGCACCGGACGTGTTCCTGGAGGCGGCCCGCAGGCTCGGCGCGGCACCCTCCGACTGCGTGGTACTGGAGGACGCCGCCCCGGGCGCGGCCGCCGCGCACGCGGCCGGCATGCGGTGCATCGCGATCCCGTACGTCCCGGCACAGGCGGACGCACCGGAGTTCGCCACCGCGGGGCTGCTTCTACCGGGCGGCCAGGGAGAGTTCACGGCACGGTCCGCGTACGACTGGCTGGTGAACTCGGCCGGCCTTTCCTGAACTCGCCGCTCCCGACCCGTTGACGCTCCGCCCACCCCCTCCCTAGAGTCCGGTCGACCGGCCCCCGGCCCCCGGCCGCCGGACTCGAATCTCACGTCCTCCAGGCCGAAGGGCCGGACGGTGGCGACGGCGGGAGCGGCTTCGTACAAGCCCTGAGCGTCCTCCTGCCCGGCCCGGTGTGCGCGGCGGGCGCCGCACCCGCCCGAACTTTTTTGCGGCGGGAGTGATTGTTTCGCCCCTGGCATCCGTACACCTTGGTGTTGGGCCGGTTGACATCCCAGGAGGCACGATGCGCATCACGCGCAGCACGGCAGGAACCGCGTTCGTGGGCGGTGCATTGATCCTTACACTGACCGCGCTCGCCTACCCGAGCATGCTGGGCATGCAGAACGCCGCTTCCGGCCAGGACCGCATCATCGCCAACACCCAGTGGGGTCCGCTGACCGAGGCGGACCGCGACTTCGTGGTGCGCGTGCGTGCGGCCGGACTGTGGGAGTATCCGCTGGGGCAGATGATCAAGGAGCGGAGCACGTCGCCGGAGATGCAGGAAGTCTCCAAGCACCTGCTCGTGGGTCACGGCAGGCTCGACGCGGGCTGCCGCAAGATCTCCACGGACCTGGGCATCACCCTGCCCAACGAGGCGTCGCCGCAGCAGCAGCAGTTCGTGGCGACGGCCGAGGGCAGCACGGGCAAGGAGTTCGAGTCCACGGCTGTGACGATCATGCGCGTCGCGCACGGGGGCATCTTCCCGACGATCGCCAAGATCCGGGCGACCACCCGGAACAGCCTCGTGCGGGAGCTCGCCGACACGACCAACGACACCGTGCTCGATCACATCACGGTTCTGGAGAAGACCGGCCTGATCAACCAGGAACAGGTCAGCTTCCAGATCACCGCCCCGCCCAAGCTGCCCCAGGAGCAGACGACACCGCCGCCGCCGCAGCAAGGTGCGCCGGTCCGCGTGCTGCCGATCCCCGAAGACCTGAAGGATTTCCAGACGGTCGCCCCCAACCCCTCCTACGGGGCGCCGGCACCGTCTCCGTCGGCGGGCTGAGCCGGGTACGACGTTCTCGGGGGGCGCGATCGTTCGCGGCCCCCGGTCCTATGAACGGCGGCGGGGCTTGCCACGCCGGTCGTTCTTGGGGGCGCCGCGCCCGCTCTTCCCGGTGCGCTTCGCCCCGGCGGACTTCCCCGCCGCCGGCTTTCCGGGCGCCGGCTTCCGCCGGGCGCCGCCCCGGTCCGCGTTCGCGGACTCGCCCCCCGCCGGGGGCTGCTGCCGGCCCCGGGTGCTGTTGACCGTGCGGCCGCGGACGATGCCGATGAAGTCCTCGATCTGGTCCGTCTTCGCGTCCGTGGGCCAGGCGAGGGCCACGCTCGACTCGGGGGCGTCGCTGAGGGGCCGGTGGGTGAGGTCCTTGCGGTGATGCAGGCGGGCGAGCGACAGCGGGACGACGAGGACCCCGATGCCCGCCGCGACCAGTTCGACGGCGTCGGCGGTGGTGGCCGGCCGTTCGAGCGCGGGCCGCCCGGGGAGGCTCTCCCAGGCGAGGACGTCGTCGAGGGGGTGCAGCACGATGTCGTCGGCCAGGTCTTCCGGCGCGACCTCGTCGACGGCGGTGACCAGGTGGTCCTTGGGCACGACGACGACCGTCTGCTCGGTGTAGAGGGGGATCGCGCTGAAGACCTCGCGGTCCACCGGCGTACGGACGAGACCCGCGTCGGCATCCCCGCCCAGGAGCCGCCCGGCCGCCGCTGTGGGGGGTACCTGCGTGAGGGTCAGCGGGACGTCGGGCTGCCGCTCGTTCCAGATGCGCACCCATTTGTCGGGCATCACCCCGGGGACGTAGGCGAGCCGGAACGAGGGGGTTGCATCCGAGCCTGTCACCTCGCCAGGTTACCGGCCGTGGTCGGGGGTCGTGCACACGCTCGATACGCTGGTCCGCATGACGTCGCACCAGAGCACCCAGACGATGAAGCCCGCGACCGCGGCGAAGAAGCTGGGTGTGTACCTCGAGGCCACACCCGCCGAGTTCCGGGAGGGTGTCGTCTCGCGTGCCGAGCTGAACGAGCTCCAGGCGAACCCCCCGCAGTGGCTGCAGGACCTGCGGCTCAACGGTCCGCACCCCCGGCCCGTGGTCGCCGCGAAGCTCGGCGTCTCCATCGCGGGCCTCGCCCGCGGGGGTATCACCGAGCCCCTCACCACCGAGCAGATCGAGGCGCTGAAGCAGGAAGGCCCCGAGTGGCTGGTGCGGGAGCGCGCCACCCAGGCGGAGGTCCGCAAGGAGTCGGCCCGGATCAAGAAGAAGAACGCCGAGCGCCAGGACTGACCGCCGCACCCCCTCGTTCTCGGACGGCCCCCACCGGATGAACCGGTGGGGGCCGTCACTGTTTTCTCGGCGTTCCCGGGCGTCATGTTGCGGGCAGCCGGTGAAGGCACCAAGAGACGGTGAGGGAGGCATGGACGCGCACGAAGTTGACCGCGGCCTTACGGGACGCACCGTCGACTGCCCCCTTTCGACCGGGACGTGCCCGACCCAAACGCCAGGCGGCGCCACCCCTTCCGGCCTGTAGAAATATCTACGAGCATGACTACGGCCGGGCGGCACGCGGAACCCCGCGGCTCACCGGCCCGTGTCCAGCGCGCGCCCGACCGCGGCGCCGTCGACTGTGCCTGGGGTGGCCATGCAGAGCGTCATGTGGAAGCAAGCCGTCGAGTGGCTCGCCGCGGCCGCCACGGACCCCCAGGAGTGCAAGCGGGAGTGGGACTACGGCGCGGGGACGGTGCTCGTGGAGTCCGGGCGGTACTGGGACGTGCTCACCGTCCCCGACCGGCTCGGCCTGCTCGCGCTGGACCTCCTGTGGCGCGACCCGCTGAAGGTGCCCGGCCCCACCCTGGTGGACAGCGCGGCCCGCCGAGTGGGGTTCTTCCTGCCGCCCGATCCGGTCAGCGAGTGGGTCGGCTTCGGGGTGCGGCACGTGGGCCGGGGCTCCTGGGTCGCCGTGCCGCCGCCGTACCGGCCCGCCGGCCGCCTGGAGTGGCTCGTCCCGCCGGACGGAACCGGCACGCTGCACACCCCCGGCACGCTCGAGGCGGCCCTGCGGGAAGCCAGCGGAACCCTCGCGGTGCTGGCGCCGGTCAGCGCGGAGCCGGTGGCGTCGGACGGCTGGTGAGGCGGGCGCCGGACACGGGCATCGCCGCCGCGGACTGACGGCCGGAACCGGGGCGGGTGCCCGCGGATCCGACCTGGCCCGGGTGCCGACCGGCGGCGGGATGGGCAGCGGCGGCCTCCTGAGGGGCGGTGGCCGGGTGGGGAGTGACGGGCCGGTGAGAAGCGGCGGGCGCCGGCGGACTCGCGGCCGTGCGGGGGCCGCCGGGGACGACCGGGCCCATGTGCCGCCCCACGGCCCAGGAGGTGACGGCGGTCCAGGTCTCGCTCTCGGCCGGCGCGGCGAAGGAGACCCACTGGCCGTCGCGGTGCTCCGGGACCGCGTGGCCCCGCGCCTCCCACTCGGCGATCAAGGCCGCGTAGATCGGCGGATGTCCCGCGTACCCGCTGGTGAGTTCGGCGTACGAGCGGGGCGCGGCGTCGTTCCCCGGAAGGCGCCGGGCCGTCTCCGTGCTGTCCATGCCAGGGGAACGCGGCCCGGCGCACCGGTGGTACGCGGGCCGGGCCCCGTCCGTCGGGTCGAGTGAACCCGTCACCCGTACGGCGGCACGCGGGCACCGGACAAACATCCAGTCAGGCGGTCGCCCGTTCAGGGGCGGGGACGGTTCCCGGCCACACGGCGGTTCCCGGCCAACCGATTCGCCCCCCGGCGGCCTCACGTCACCCCCTGGCCGCCTCATGCGGAACAGTTCTTCCGGGTCCGACGGAGTTCTCGACCGGGACGGCCCCGTCCGGTCAGACTGACCCCACGCCGAGAATCCGGTACGACGGCAGGGAGAGGCCATGTCACAGCGCCCTGACCTCCGGCAGCGCAGGGCCGTGCTGGAGCACGAGTGGTCCCGCTGGGTGCCGAGGCTGAGCATCCCGGGCGCGCGGCCGGGCGGCACCGCGACGCTGCGCCACGAGGTGACCGAGTCGTGGGCGCGTTCGCTGGGCAGCGTGGACCCGGGCCGGGACAGCGCCCCGGTCACCGACGGCGGCCAGGTGCACCAGCGCTGGACGTCCTCCCCGCTGTACCGGCCGGTCTCCGCCCTCGAAGGGGAGCTGCACAGCATCGCCGAGGACGCCGGGTTCGTCACGGCGGTCACCGACGAGTCCGGCACCATCCTGTGGACCTGCGGCGGCCCGACCATGCGCCGCCGGGCCGAGCGGGTCAACTTCGCGCCGGGCGGCCGCTGGGACGAGCAGGCCATGGGCACCAACGCGCTGTCCCTCGCCCTGCGCACCGGCCGCCCCAGTTCCGTGTTCTCGGCGGAGCATCTGGTATCGGCCCTGCACGGCTGGGTCTGCTATTGCGCCCCGGTGCACGGCCGGGACGGCCGGGTCCTCGGCGTACTGGACCTGTCCACGACCTGGGACCGCTCACACCCCCTGGCCATGTCGACCGTACGGACGCTGGTGTCCAGCATCGAGGCCCGCCTCACCCCGCAGGACCCCGGTACGGGACATCTGCGGCTCACCTGCCTGGGCGCCGAGCGTGCCATGCGGGACGGACGGCAACTTCAGCTCCGCCCCCGGCAGTTGGAGATCCTCGTCCTTCTCTCCCTCGAACCCGGTGGCTTCTCCGCGGAGCGACTGCGCGCGGCCCTGTACGGTGACCGCCCGGTCACGTCGTCGACTTTCAAGGCGGAGATCTCCCACCTGCGCCGCGCGCTGGGCGGCGCGATTTCCTCCCGCCACTACGCTCTCACCGACCCCGTGTCCTGCGACGCCGCCGACGTCCTGCGTGCGCTGGAACAGGGCGACACGGACACGGCCCTGCGCCGCTACGGCGGCCCGCTGCTCCCCCGCTCCGAGGCCCCCGGCATCGAGGAGTGGCGCACGCGCCTGGAAGTGGCGGTTCGCGACGCGGTGCTGGCGAGCACCCGCCCCGAGCACGCCCTGCGCTACGGCGAACGGGCCCCGTACGACGCGGAGGTCCACGAGCACGCGCTGGGGCTGCTCGCCCCGGGCGACACCCGCCGGGCGATCGCGAGGGGCCGGCTCGCGACGGCCCTGCGCAGCTGACGACGCCCCTGCGCGGCTGAGGCCGGCTCTGCGCGGCTCACGGACGCCCGGTCCGTCACGACGCCAACCTTGCGCCAACCTCCCGGGAGCACAGTGAGGGACGTCGCAACCCGCCCCGCACCGCACTTTCACCGAGGAGAGCCGCCATGGTGTATGCGCAGCCAGGAACCGAAGGCAGCATCGTCACCTTCGCCCGCCGCTACGACAACTTCATCGACGGCGACTGGCAAGCGCCCGTCGAGGGCCGCTACTTCGAGAACACGACGCCCGTGACCGGCAAGGCCTTCTGCGAAGTCGCCCGTTCCACGGCGGCCGACGTCGACCTGGCCCTGGACGCCGCACACCGGGCGGCCGACCAGTGGGGCCGCACGTCCACGACGGAACGCGCGAACATCCTCAACAGGATCGCGGACCGCATCGAGCAGAACCTGGAGAAGATCGCGGTCGCCGAGACATGGGAGAACGGCAAGCCGGTCCGCGAGACCCTGGCCGCCGACATCCCGCTGGCCGTGGACCACTTCCGCTACTTCGCCGGAGTCGTCCGCGCCCAGGAGGGCAGCATCTCGGAGATCGACGCCGACACGGTCGCGTACCACTTCCACGAGCCGTTGGGCGTGGTCGGCCAAATCATCCCGTGGAACTTCCCCATTCTCATGGCCACATGGAAGCTCGCCCCGGCGCTGGCCGCGGGCAACTGCGTCGTCATCAAACCGGCCGAGCAGACCCCGGTCAGCCTGCTCTACGTCATCGACCTGATCGCCGACCTGCTTCCGCCGGGCGTGGTCAACGTCGTCAACGGCTTCGGAGTGGAGGCGGGCAAGCCGCTGGCGTCCAGCCCGCGCGTGGCGAAGGTGGCGTTCACGGGCGAGACGACCACCGGCCGCCTGATCATGCAGTACGCGAGCGAGAACATCATCCCCGTCACCCTGGAACTGGGCGGCAAGAGCCCGAACATCTTCCTGCCCGACGTCATGGCCGCCGACGACGACTTCCTGGACAAGGCGGTCGAGGGCTTCGTGATGTTCGCCCTCAACCAGGGCGAGGTCTGCACCTGCCCGTCCCGCGCTCTGATCCATTCGTCCATCTACGACGACTTCATGGCCCGCTGCGTCGAACGCACCCGCGCCATCGTCGGCGGTGACCCGCTGGACCCGGCCACCATGATCGGCGCGCAGGCGAGCAACGACCAGTACGAGAAGATCCTCTCCTACCTGGACATCGGCAGGAAGGAGGGCGCCGAGGTCGTCACGGGCGGCAACCCCCGCGCGGTGCCGGGCCTGGAGGGCGGCTACTACATCGAGCCGACCATCTTCCGCGGCACCAACGACATGCGGATCTTCCAGGAGGAGATCTTCGGCCCGGTCGTCTCGGTCACGACGTACGACTCGGTCGACGAGGCCCTGAAGATCGCCAACGACACCCTGTACGGCCTCGGAGCCGGCGTCTGGACCCGCGACGGCAACACGGCCTACCGCCTGGGCCGCGAGATCAAGGCGGGCCGCGTCTGGACCAACTGCTACCACGCGTACCCGGCCCACGCGGCGTTCGGCGGCTACAAGAAGTCGGGGATGGGACGCGAGACGCACAAGATGATGCTGGACCACTACCAGCAGACCAAGAACATTCTTTGTTCCTACAGCCCTCAGAAGCTTGGCTTCTTCTAGCGCTTCAAGTGGGTGGTCTGAAGGCACTGTTGCTTTTCAGACCACCCAGCACGACAAGCACGCTCGGCAACAGTTCGACACCTTGCACCTACTATGCGGGTTACCTGATCGAAAGAGTCCTGTCGATCGACAACGTCGTCGTCTTCGCGCTGGTCCCAGGTGTTCTTCTGGACCGCCTACCTCTTCGGTGCGTTCCTGATCCGGACCGGCTGGAAGATGGCCGTCTCCACGAACGAGTAGGTCCATCCCGACCGCAACCCGGTCGTCCGCCTGGTCAAGAAGCTCATCCCGACCGATCCGAAGTTCCACGGCCGTGTCCTGGCCGTCCTCACCGGCGTCCGCACCGTCGCCGCTCACGCCGGGCAGCTCGCCGCCGCACCGGGCAGCAACTGACCGCCGTGGTCGCCTTCCGCTCCACCGGCTTCGGCATCAACGCCCGGCTCCACCGCACGCGCCGATGCCGTCGTCCTGCTCGAGTCCGTACCCGGGTCGTGATCCCTCCAGTGCAGGCACCGGAGGGCCTAGGATCTTGGTTGCCGCGGCGGCCGCGTTGGCACGTGCGTCCGAGCGGGGACAGGGCCATTCGGGCATGATGAGATGGCACTTCCGGAGGGAGCGGGGATGGCGGAGAGTCCGGAACGGGGGCGGAAAGGTGTCCCGGCGACGCCTCAGTTGCGGCTGGATGAGCTGCTGGACGGTCTGCAGGCTCAGGTGGAGCAGGTCCGCGCGACCCGGGACCGGGTGCACACGCTGCTGGACGCCGTCCTGTCCATCGGCACCGACCTGGATCTCGACGACGTGCTGCGCCGGATCACCGAGTCCGCCGTCACCCTGGTGGACGCCCAGTACGGGGCCTTGGGCGTGCTCGGCGACGAGGGCAGGATCCGGCAGTTCATCACGGTCGGCATGGACGAAAGCACGATCGAGGCGATCGGTCACTATCCCGACGGCAAGGGCATCCTGGGTTTGCTGATCAAGGAGCCGGAGCCGTTGCGCCTGCCCGACCTGGGCCGTCATTCCGACTCCGTCGGCTTCCCCGCGGGCCATCCGCCGATGACGACGTTCCTGGGTGCACCGGTGCGCGTGCGCGACCAGGTCTTCGGCAACCTCTACCTGACCGACAAGCGCGGCGGGGCGGAGTTCGACGACGATGACGAGGCGGTGCTGCGCACGCTCGCGGCCGCGGCCGGCGTCGCGATCGACAACGCCCGCCTGTACGAGGACACCCGGCGCCGCGAGCAGTGGCTGGCAGCGAGCAGCGAGCTGACGCGCAGCCTGCTGTCGGGCACCGACACAGGCAGGGTCCTGCACCAGATCACTGCCACGGTCCGGGCGCTGTCCGGTGCCGATCTGGTGACGCTGGCGGTGCCGTTCGACGGCGGTGACGAGCTCGTGATCGAGGCCGCCGAGGGCGAGGGTGCCGAGCAGGTGCACGGGCTGGTCCTGCCTGCGGCCACGCCGGCCGCGAAGGTCTACCACTCCAACCAGCGGGTCTCGAGCAGCGCCCTGTCTCAGGAGCAGCAGGCTGGGGGCGGTTCCGCAGCACGCATCGACCTGGGACCCGGCTTCCTGCTCCCCCTGGGCGGGCCTGAGCACGTGCGCGGTGTGCTGCAGGTCGCGAACATGGCCGGTGGCACGGAGTTCACCAACGCCACCATGACCATGATCAGTGGATTCGCCGACCAAGCCGCGCTGGCCCTGGAGATTGCCGAGCATCGGCGAGAGGCCGAGCACCTGCTGGTGTTGAGTGACCGCGACCGCATCGCCCGCGATCTGCACGATCTGGCCATCCAGCGGCTGTTCGCCTCCGGCCTGACGCTGAACTCGGTACTGGGCCGCATTTCCGACCGGCCGCAGGTGGCCGAGCGGGTGCAGCGGGTCGTCGACGACCTGGACGACACCATCAAGACCGTGCGAGGCACGATCTACGCACTGCGCGAACGGGACCGTGCGGACAGCGGCGGCGGACTACGTGGGAACATTCTGACCGAGACCGACCAGGCCGCCACCGTACTCGGCTTCACTCCGGCCCTGCGCATGACCGGCCTGCTGGACACGGACGTCCCCGACAGCCATGCCGAGCAGTTGCTGGCGGTGCTGCGTGAGGCTCTCTCGAACGCGGCCCGGCACGCGCATGCCACCGCCGTCGAGGTCACCGCCGAGACGGACGGCTCGAGGCTGCGCCTGCGCGTTGCCGACAACGGCAGGGGTATCGACCCGGCGGTCACCCGCCGTAGCGGCCTGGACAACCTCCGCGAGCGCGCCACCGATCTCGGCGGGAGCTTCACTCTCACGCCGAACGAGCCCACTGGCACCCTCGTGGAATGGACGGTGCCCCTGCCCCCGCAGGCACAAGCGTCACAGATGAGCTGAGGCTCCGGGGCCGCCGGGTTGTGGGTGCCGGGAAAGGGGCCCTTGGTGCTGGGCAGGGTGTGATTGCCTGCCGGTGGGCCGCGGGACGTCGGCGTTGGGTGCGGTGCGGGTGCTCATCGTGTGCGGTACCTACCGCCGTGGCGCCATCGGCTGCGGCGATGCGGAAGCGGGGGTAGCCGCCGCGCTGGACGCTTTCCGCTCAGTGAACCGGGCAAGCGGCGACCCGCGAACCGCAGCCGCCCCGCCTTGAGTTCGTCGACGACGTGGTCGGCGACCGGCCGGCCCTCGGTCTCCGCCTCGTCGGCCAGGTCCAGGCTTTGCGGGGCTCGCGCCTGAGGAGAGTCAGAAACCGGACGGCCCGTTCGGGACCCACGAGATCGGACGGGCCGGGGGCAGCGGCTGGTCCGCCGCGGTGGGTGGTTGGCGATGGGCGATGGGCGATGGGCGAACGGTCAGGCGGCCGACCGAACCGGGGCCCAAGGGGGCTGAGCAGCGCCACCCTGTCCGGGGCCGGACAGGCGCCGGGCTCGTACCCGGCCGTCCCCCCA
>NZ_JAIGQA010000063.1:0-37305 GCF_019733245.1 Streptomyces sp. WAC04114 | reverse complement strand
GAGGTGCGTGTGGGGGGTGCGGGCGTTCGTGTCGGGGGTGCGGGCGTCCGTGCCGGCGGTGCGGGCGTTCGTGTCGGGGGTGCGGGCGTCCGTGCCGGCGGTGCGCGGCTCCCGGGTGGTGAGGTCGGCCCCGAGCCCGGACTGCCACTCCGGGATGGGCCGGCCCTCGCACTCGACCCGGACGTAGTGGCCCTGGCTGCGCAGCACCCGGCTCACGACGTCCGCGATTACGACGGCACGCACCTCGGCGGGGCACGAGAGGAGCACGGCGTTCCCGCTGAACCCGGTCGTCGCGTGCCCGTAGCGAGGCCCGCGCCGCAGGACCTCCTCGACGAGGTCGGCGGAGGCGGTGCCGCGCAGGCTGAAGTTGAGGAAGCCGGGCCCGGTGACGACGACGTCGGTGAACCGCTGTTCGTCGAGGAGCCGGGTGCGCAGGATCTCGGCGACATGCTGCGGCGGCTGCCCTGCGGCGGCGGCCAGCTGGAGGGCGACGTTCGTGGCGTAGTCACCACACCCGCCGGGCCCCGGCGGAGTGACCACGGCCCGCTCCGGCACGGTCACGCTGAGCTCGCCCTCGTCGACAGCGCGACGCACGGCGTGCAGCACGGTGCGGGAGAGCTCGACGGGGGTCACGGGACAAGCGTATGGGAGGAAGGGGGTGGGTATGCGAGCCGGTTTCGGTGCGGTCCGGGATGTGGACGGGGGAGGGGGAGGGGGCATCTCTATGAGGGCATGCATGCCGAAGGGCCGACGCGAGGGTCGGGCTACTCCGCTGCGGCTACGGCTACGGCTACGACGTCGTACGGCTCCGGCAGGGCGTCCTACGGCCACGGCGCGGTGTTACAGCTACGGCTACGGCTACGGCACGGCGGGTTGATCCACTTCCTTCACCGGGGCGCCACCGCCGCCGGCCTCGGGACCGCCGCTGCCCTCCCGGCCCCCACCCCGAGCCCGCTCGACCAACTGGCGCACCATCTGCACCAGTTCGGCCGGCTCGAAGGGTTTGGAGAGGAAGGCGTCGATGCCCACTTCGAGCCCGGCCTCGATCTCGGGATGACCGCAGGCGCTGACGATGGCGAGGGGCATGTCGCGGGTACGAGGATCGGCCCGTAGCCGGGCGGCGGTCCTGAGCCCGTCCAGCCGCGGCATGACGACGTCGAGGGTCACCACATCGGGCCGCACCTGATGAACGACATCAAGACACTCGGCACCATCGGCCGCGGTCACGACCTCCAGCCCCTCCAGCTCGAGGTTGACCCTGATCAACTGCCGGATGACCTTGTTGTCGTCCACAACAAGCACCCGGCCCGACACGCCTGGCACAACTCGAGAGTAGGTCGACCCCGGCCATCGCGTCCGGGTTTTCCCCACTTCCACCCCGCACGAGCGACTCACGATGCCCGTCCCCGACAGCGGAAACCCGTTCATGACCACACCGAGGGAGCTGGTAGTGTTCTACCCGTCGCCGCGAGCAACGCGACGAACACGCCCCCGTAGCTCAGGGGATAGAGCAACGGCCTCCGGAGCCGTGTGCGCAGGTTCGAATCCTGCCGGGGGCACCCTGTATGAGGTGCCTAAAGACCCCGTCACCAGCGGAAACGCTGAGGCCGGGGTCTTCGCGTATGTGCAGGCCTATGCCGCTCGGAGCGGGCGTATGTCTGGGGCTGTGGACGAGGCGTGGACGGGATCTTGGGACGTAAGCGCAGGTCATGCCCGGTACCCCCATAGGCCCCGGACAGGTCCAGGGGCCTATGGGGGTACCGCCTTGAGCGTGTCACTCGTACCAACAGAACCTCGACGGGGAAGTCCGTCAGCCGGCGGCTTTGGCGATGACGCGGTCCATCTCCTCCCGGCCGAAGGCTCGCAAGGTCGTGCTACGGACGTTGCCCAACGCGCCGACCTGTAGGAGCACTGCGGTGGCAGTCTCGTCGTCGGGCGCCTCCACGACAGCCACGATGTCGTACGGGCCGACGGTCCAGAAGAGGTTCAGGACCTTCACCCCGAGCTTCTGAGCCGCTGCCGTGAAGGCTTCGGCGCGTTGCGGGGTGTCCTTGTAGCCGCGGACTCCCTGGTCGGTCCAGTTCAGCAGCGCAACAAACGTCGGCATGATCCTTTACCCCTGTAAGTAGACGCACCTAGTCCTGGTCAACTCTGGGCATCATGCGCGTAATGCGCATGAGAGGCGCCTCTGAACGAGTGATGGAAGCCGGCCTTACTTCATGGCCCGGCCCGACATACACCCCGGAGCCACCGGCGCGGAATTCCTGAGGAAAGGAACGCCCCTCTCGGCCAAGGCATGCCGATGCCCCCGGAACAAGTCCGGGGGCATCGGGGCTACCGTCGTCTGCGATCACTCGTACTCGCGCAACAGATCCTCAATACGCCGGTTGGCGACGTCTTGCCGTCCGTCGAGGCACTTGGCGTAGCGGGTCAGCAAAACTTCCACGCTGTTGCCGGCGCGCTCGGCCACCTCGGTGGGGTCGACACCGGCGTTGAGCCACGTCGACAGCGCCGAGTGCCGGAGGTCGTACGGCCGACTCGCGAGCGGCGAGGCCGCGACGGCTGGTGGAAGCGCGAGGAGGCGAGCTTCCTGCCACACGCGGTAGTAGGTCGAGGACGGGACGACCGAGCCCTTCTCGCTGAAGAAGAGCCGTCCGTCGTCCGCCGTGCCGAAGGTGGCCAGGTGCTCGCGGAGCACGGCTACGAGGTGAGGCGGGATCGGCACCCGCCTCACGTCCTCGGTCGGCCGGTTCTTCAGCCCGCGGTCGTCATGGGTCTCCCTTGAGTCGGTCCACTGCTTGCCAACGGACGGACGGGTCCGGTGGAGCAGCGCCGAGCCCCAGCCCTGCTTGGGAAGCTTCAGGTCCGTCTCGACGAGGCCCACCGCTTCCGCCGGCCGCAGGCCACCGAAGTACATGGCAGCGAACAGACCCACGAGGCGACGACCACGAGCACGCCGGTACCCGCCCACGTAGGAAACCGCCGCCAGGAGATTCCGTGCCTGCTCCGGGTTGGCGACAACCCGCGGGTCGACCTGGTTGGACACCTTCGGCTTCTGCCAGCGGACAGCCGTGATGGGGTTCTCCCGCAGCTCCCCCAGGTCGACGGCATAGTTCGCGGCGTTGACAAGTGTCCGCCGCTTACGCCGCACGGTCTCCGCCGCCGCTGCCGTACCGTCGAGCTTGAGCTTTAGCGAGTCGAGCACCGCACGAGCCTTGGCCGGTTCAGCCAGGTCGGCGAGCGGCCGGGACGCCTTGGACACCCAATGGAGAACGTTCCGCACATCGTCCGGGACTTCCCGGTCATCGGGCCCCGGCAGCACAAAGGCCCAGTTGCGTAATGCCCTGCGGATTTCCTCGTCGGATGGTCGTCCGGCGCGCTCGTCAAGGAGTTCCAGCGTCACGCTGCTGAGGGCTTCGTTGATGCCGTCCCTTGTGTTGGGGGCAGCATGAGGCCATTTCATGGCGAGGTACCTGAGAGCGAAGGCGTACCACGACACGGTCGACTTCTTCTCTTCCATTGAGGCCGGAAGTCCCGACTCCGTGTCGAACTCCTCGCCGTCGCGCATGGCACGCATGAGCTTGGTGCGGTAGTGGTCGGCGAGCGCCTTGGTGCGGAAGGACTCCGAAAACACACCGCCTGCGACAGACCAGCGGACACCGTACGAGGGCGTCTTGGTGTCCCGCTTGCGGACGCCCCAGACCTTTACGTCGAGAGACTTCACGCCGCCTCCTCCAGCTGTCGCAGCCACGTGTTGAAGTCACTCCGCCAAACCCGCAGCTCTCCGTTAGGCAGCTTGAATGCGGCCGGCCCGTACCCCAGTTCTCGCCAGCGGTAGAACGTCCGCCGGGAGACACCGCCCAGCTCATCCAGGACTTGGCGAACGGTCATCAGCTCGTCGCGACGGGCGTCCATGTCGGTTCTCCTTCCGTTCCGGGGGCGGGTTCGAGGGACGCAGCGAGCCAGGCCTCGCCGTTGCTCAGGCCGGTTCCGGCGAAGACCCAGTGCGCGAGGACGAGCGTGGTTTCGCCGTCCTGGGGAGCGGCCGTGGCGGCTTGGGCGCGGCGCCATTCCCCGCGGGCGTCGCGGAGGGCGCCGAGGGTGGTGGAGTAGCGGCGGGACTTGGTGGAGAAGTGGCCGCGGAAGCCGAGCATGTGGGCCCAGGCGCGCAGGCGGAGGTGTTCAAGGTGCTTGCGGGCGCCGAGGGTCCAGGCCGTCCGGATCATGCGGCGGGCGTGGTCGGTGATCCGGGCCTGTGCCAACTCGGCGAGGAAGCGGATCGGCCGGTCCAGGGTGCCGGTCGCTGTCTCGGCGCCTTTGGTGGCGTACTTGGCGATGTACGCCGCTACGGCCCGTTCGGTGAGCTCCTGGCCGCCGTCGAAGTCGGCGGAGCGGATGGTGCGTACGTCGAGTTGGCGGCCGAAGGTGAAGGTGTGGGCGCGGCCGTCGACGTCCGGTCCGTTGACGCGTGTGGTGGTGACAGCGGCCTGGATGGCGTCGGTCAGCAGCTCGGCGGACGCCCAGGCCGGAGGGGCCGTGTCGCCGCCCTCCGGGCCGTCGAGGCGGATGACCGCGTGGAAGTGGACGGCGCCCCGCCTCTGATACTCGGCGACCTTGGCGAAGGAGACGCGTGCGTGATGCGGAAACGCGCGTTGGGTGAGTCCGGCGCGCTTGGCGATCTCACGGCGCAGGTAGATGGAGAAGCGCCGCCAGAGGGCGCCTGCGTGGGCGTTCCAGAGGACAGCCGCTTCGTAGTCGTACCCGTCGGGGTCGAGGGGCGTACCGAGGACCGGGTCTGTGTCGTCGTGCCGGGCACCGCAGCGGCAGGGCCGTCCGCTGGAGGGGCGGTTGTGGACCGGGCCGAAGCTCGGTGCGGTGAGGGTGGCGAAGACGCGCGGGTGTGTGCCGACCTGTTCGGCGGTGCCCTTGCCGCCGCGGAGTCCGGCGGTGATCAGGTGAAAGGTGTCTCGGCGGTAGACCTCCGCGCAGGCCGTGCAGCGGGTGGCACGACGGTTGTTGCAGCGGACGAGGAGACTTCCGGTGGGCAGGGAGGACGAGTCGAGGTGGTGGAGGACGCGCCCGATCTCTCCGGTCGTCCGGTCGACCGCGTACTCGGTTCGGTGGCCGTCGAGGCGCACGGGGTTCGTGCAGCCGCCCAGGCCGGAGAGTTGGTGGGCCAGCTCGGGCATGGTGCCGAGGGAGGCCAGCATGGAGAGTTCCGCCAGCGGGGGCGGAGTCTGCCGGGTGATGATGGGTCTTCCTTTCGGCTGTTTCGGCGGTTGGGAGGGACGGCCCCGGGGCGGCGGGATGCTTGGCGGCGTTTGCCGCCCCGGCGGCTGGTCAGCGCTTGCTCGCGCCGGTGACGAGGGAGCGCAGGACCACGGCGGCGATGGCCACGGACACGGCCGAGACGGCGACCGCCGCCAGGAGCGCGGTGAGGACGACGCCGATGACCACTACGGCGGCGACCGCACCGGCGCCGACCCCGACGAACGGGGCGACGGAGCGGCCGGCGGAGGGAGCCGGGGCGTGGTCCTGCGGGATGTGGGTGGTGATGCTCGGGACGTGCGGGGTGTCGGGCAGCTTGGGGCGGAACATCGCGGGACTCCTTGTCGGTCGGGGTGTCATTCGTGGGTGCCGTTGACGACGTCGACTCCGGAGCGGGTGCCGGACTCGATGGCCGGGGCGAGGATGGTGTGCGAGAGCCAGAAGCCGAACAGCGCGATCACGACGGCGACCCAGAGGCGGATGCCGAGGAACTTGATCGCGGCCCAGGCGATGACGCCCAGGACGAAGACGAGCGGCAGCGAGACGGACACGGGAGCTCCTCAGCGGACGCGGCAGCGGTGGGTGCGCGCGGCCAGCTCGGCGGCGGCGCGGCTGTCGTAGTCGGTGGAGAAGCCGCAGCGCGGAGCGGTGCAGGCGGCGGTGTGCTTCTCGCGGCCCCGGCCGTCGTAGTAGGTGGCGACCTGGACGGGGCCGATGCGGACGACGCGGCGGAAGCGGCGGTTGGCGGACATCAGGGGATCTCCTTGTCGGTCTCGCCGGTGAAGTCGGTGACGTGGTCGGCCAGCCAGCGCAAGATCTCGTCGCCCTCGTAGCTGTCGGCGGCGAGGATGACCGGTTCGGCGATCAGCACGGCTTCGGTCAGACGGTTCTGTCGGGTCAGCTCGGCGGCGCGCTTCAGCGCGCGGAGCGTGGACGGGCGCAAGGGGGAGATTCCTCCGGGTCAGGTGAGTTGGGTGGTGATGGCTTCGGCGAGCGGCATGGGCACACCGAGCCGGGCGCGAAGGGTCGAGGTGTCGATGTCGGTTCCGGTCCGGGCGCGATGTTCATTGGCGACCTTCCGGGCGAGAGTGACGAGCGCGGGCGGTACCGAGGAAGGAGGAAATGAAGCTGACTCCGGCGCGGCGGCAGGCAGTTCGGGCGCTGCCGTGAGCGGCTCGACATCTGCGGCGGTCGGTTCCGGCGCCTGTGCTGTCGAAGGCGGTTCCGGTGCCGTCGCCCGATCCCCGCTGGGATTCACTGCTCCGTGAGCGAGCAGCGTGCCGCCGAGGAAGGCGACCGCGGGCCAGCCGGCGACGAGGATACGGAGCCACGCGGGTACGTTCTCCAGGTCGAGCAGACCTGCGGTGGCGACGTTGGCGCCGAGGGACGCTGTCAGCGCGACGAAGAACCAGCACCACCCGGCTGCTTTCGCCTCACCGGAGCGCAGGCGCCCCCAGGCCGCGACCAACAGCAGGTCGACGGAGACCGGATAGGCCCACGCCTTCCAGCCGTCCTGTCCAGCAGCGAGCGCCAGGTCATGCAGATGAGCGAAGGACAGCGCGGCGGCGATCACCGCTTGCACGAGCACGGCGTCCACACGGACAGGCAGGGCACGCACGGCCACTCCTTCCAGTTCCGGGCATGGGTGGGGTAGGGACTTGGCGCGGGACGGCCGCGCCGACCGTGGGAGCGGGTCGGTCACTCGGTGATCGGCCGAGGAGTGGACAGAGGACCGGACCCCTTCACTGGGACGGGAGGGGCGTAGGGCCGGAACGGCGCCAGCGCCGGAACGTCCGGGGCGAGGTGTGCCGTCTCGCGGCAGGTGGCCGCAGCGTCGGGGAGGGACAGGTGAGGGGTGCGGATGCGGGACCAGCCGCCGGACGTGTCGCCGACGACGGCGAGGCCGGGCAACTCGGCAGCGATGGCGCAGGAGGCCAGGACAGCCTCAGGGGCGATGTCACCGAGCGCCATCTTCGCGGACGCTTCGTCGTTCACCCGATGGCAGACCCGGCCAGTGAGCTGTGCCCGGAGCATGGTCGCTCCCTTGCCCAATTCGGCCCCGAAGCGCTGCCCGCAGACCTCCAGGTAGATGCCGGCCGCGCGGCCGAGCTGGGCGAGCCGGATGAGCTGGGTGACCATCTCGTCCCGTCGCTCTTCCTCCTTCCTCGTGGCGACGAGGAAGAGTTCTGCCACTTCGTCGACGAACAGCACGATGGGAGCCGGGCGTTCGTCCTCCGGCAAGCCCCAGACGTCCGAGGTGATCAGCTCATCCGGGGTGCCAGGTGCGATGCCCTGCCGCGCTTTGATCAGGTCGTATCGGTCCTCCATTTCCTTGACGAGCACGGGCAGCAGCTCGGCCGCCTGCTCCGGGTCGGTCGCCAGCGCCGATAGCCGGGGAGCGAACGGCGCCAACTCCACCCCGCGCTTGCAGTCGATCCCGACCAAGACCACCGGCTGAGCGGCAAGACCGGCCAGCAGGTTCCGCAGGAACATGGACTTGCCGGACAGCGTGGCGCCGAGCACGAGTTCGTGGGGTACGGCCCGGTAGTCCCGTACGAAGGCGGTTGCGTCCTCCCGCAGAGCCACTGGCACGCGGAGCGGACCGTCGTCGGTCCGACGGGGCATCCGCACCTTCCGCAGGACGTCGAAGCCGACGAGCCGCAGTTCCACGACACCGGGCTTGACGTCCCGCACATACACGGCGTGAACACCCCAGGCGTGCCGGAGCCGTTCGGCCGAGGCCGCCACGTCCGCCGGTTCCTGGCCCGGAGCCAGCCGCAGCCGGAGCCGCAGACCGGTCGAGGTGGGCCGGATCACGCCCCGGCGAGGAGGCACCGGCCGGACCTCACGGCGAGTCGTGGCCTTGACGGCCAGGGCTTGCCACCGGGGCGGCTCGACCGTCAGGCCGCACGCGTCCATGGTGGAGGTGTACGAGGCCAGGAGCCGGGCCACCGAAACGGGCAGCCCGACTGTGGACCAGTACGCCGCCGGATGGGCATGCCGGGCGTAGGCCGCGCCGCCTATCGCAGCGAGCGACCCGCCCAGCTCGGCCCACGTCACCAGGTCGGTCACAACGATCAGCCCGCCTGCTCCATCGGGAAGGCGCCAGGAGTAACGGCGGTCGCCCGGTAGGCGATGCCATGCCGCTGCTGCCCGTTGAACACGCTCTCCCACGGCCGGGCGATGAGCCCCGGCAGCGAGACCGGGGCCCCGACGGTCAGGCCGTCCGTCACACCGCTCTCGGGGACGGTGACCTTGATCAGCGACGACTCGCCCTCGTCGACGTAGACGACGCCGACCGTCATCAGCGCCTCACCACTCACGGCGTCCTTGGCGATCTCACCGGTCTGCCGGTCGCGCACCTTCGGCGCCGGCGCTTCGGTGAGCAGGATGGTGGCGGCCGAGGCGTCAATACGGATTACACGCACAGAGATTCCCCTTCTCGATCAATCAACTCGCCACCTGACAAGTTGACTTAGCAAGTTCGAAGCTACGGTTGCCAGGTTGACTTGTCAAGCGACATTGCGATGGTCAGCGAGCGACCTTGGAGCCCCCAGCGCACCATGGAGTCAGCAGCAAGGGAGGGCGTGACATGAGCAAGAAGGACCGCGCTCCAGAACCGCAGTCATGGGGCCCTCGCACTCCGCAAGGGGCAGCACCGCCGCCGGGCACCTGGCCGGAACCGCCCCAAGGCTCACCCCCAACTCAGCCTCCAGGGCAGGGCAGTACGGCGCCCCCGCCGAGAAGGCGGCACCGAGTCTTCCTATGGGTCTTCCTCGCAGTGCAGCTCTTGTTCCTGGCCTGGGTCATAGCGGGCGCCACTGGCGCCAGCGGCACGCCCGAAGAATGCCGCGGCCTGACGGGAGACGACCTAGACCTGTGCAACGACGCGAACGACGTCGGCACCACGATCGGGGTTGGCTTGGTGATCGGGCTTTGGGTGGCCGCGGGCTTCATCCTGGCCCTGACATACGTGATCTACCGGCTTGCCAGCCGCCAACCTCGGAGCTGAGGCCCGTTCACCCGTCAGCCGAGGCGGTAAGTGTCTTCAAGTTCCTGTCGGTCAGCAGGAAGCAGCACGTCAGAAACCTGCAACGCCTGCCCTGACGCGTCGCACGCGATGACTAGGACGCTCAGCACGGGCACGCCGTCCGGCAGGCCCAAGAGGTCGGCTTCACCTGTCTCGGGGAGCCGAGCTGAGACCCGTTCCGTGACATGGTCGAAGCGGATCTTCTTCGTCGCTTCCAGGTGCTCGCGCACACTGCCGGCAAGGACTTCAGCGCTCGCCAGCTCAGTGTCCTCCACCAGGCCGGCGGGGAAGTACGACGAGACCAACTCAACTGCTTCGCCTTCCTCCTGAACGAGGAAGCGACGCATGAGAACTTTGGCCTTCTTCGGCAAGCCGAGCGCTGAGGCGACTCGCGCCGGGACAACGACTTCAGCGACTTCCACGAGGCGTCCCGAGGTCTGGGACTCATCGCGCTGCAGAGCCTCTCGCCCCCGCCTGTCCTTCTGCTCGACCATTTCCGGCCGGTCTCGAACGATCGTGCCGTACCCCTGTCGGGACTCCAGCCAGCCATCACGCTTCAGCAGTTCCAGCGCCCGCACGACGGTGGGGCGGGACATGCCGAAGGACTGCACCAACTGGTTCTCGCTGGGCACCCGAGTGCCAGGCGGGTACGTGCCGTCCTCGATGCGACGCTGGATCGTCTGTGCGAGGCGCACGTACTTCGGTGGCTCCACTTCATACGCCATGAACGCCGCCTGTCGGTATTGGCCAAGTCAACTGGTCAACCAGACTAGCGAATCTTCGATTGTCAATGGAGAAGCGGAGCGAACTATTACCTTCCGGGCCAGGCATCGGCCACCACGAAGGAGACGACGGTTCCGCCGAAGCGGCTCGGTGCGGCGTGCCACGAGTCGGCCAGCGAATCGACCAGGAGCAGTCCACGCCCATGGGCGTCGTCGGCGTCGGGGTGCCTCAGCCGCACGTTCGCCGGAAAGCCGGGGTTGTGCACGTCGACGCGGAGCGAGGTCCCCTCACGGAACCACTCGACCCATACGAGCCAGGGTTCGTCCGACCGGCCGTAAGCGATGGCATTGGTCACCAGCTCCGAGATCATGAGCGCACAGTCGTCGACGGAGCAGGCCGGGTTGTACGGGGCGATGAACTTGCGGAACCAGCGCCGAGCCCGCGGCACAGACTCAGCGACAGGGTGCAAGGTCATCGCACCGAGACGCGGTGATTCCTCAGACGGGTAGCGGTCGATCATGTAGGCCATCAGGTGCTCACTTCCTGCCGCTACCGTCGCAGTCGAGGCAGCGCCGCTTTGATGTGGCACGGGTGCGATCGGCGGCAGTGGCAAGCGCCAGGGTCGTTCGTGAGCCGACACGCTTCCAGCCGCGCCCCCGGCAACCCCGGCAAGGTAAGTGCGTGCCCTGATCCGGCCGCTGACTCGTCACACCGCGCCTCCTCCCAGTGAAGTGGCCTTAGCCACTTGCTGGATAGTGGCGTTAGCCACTTAGTCCACGCAAGCGATTCGCCGCAACTGGCCCCCTCAGGTGAGGGGGTAGCCCTGCTCGAACGCCCAGCGATGCGGCGGGTAGGTGGCCTCAGCGAACTCCAACGGCCGGTCCTGGAGGTCGAAGACGACGTGGTGCACAATCAGCACGGCAGAGCCGGCGGCAAGTTGAAGGTCCTCGGCCTCTTCCTCAGTCGCCGCACGCGCACACATGCGGTCTTCCGCGTAACTCCCCTGCCGTCCGGTCATGTTCTCGACGTACAGCAGCGTCCCCTCTTGGATCCGCTCCGGCTCCAGGAGCTTCGGCGCACGCTGACCGACATCCGGAGCGAACCACGAGGTGGAGAGCGTGATCGGCCCGTCCTGGTTATTGGTCACCCGCCGCCGGTGCACCGCCCGACGGTCCTTGACCAGGCCCAGCGCTTCAGCCACATGGTCCGGCGCCTCCAGCCAACCGGCAGAGGTGATCACGGCGTACTCGCCCGGTGTGTAGATCTTCCCGGTCTGCCGAGCCCGCCCGTACAACTCACGGGCCCGCCGGTTGACTTCGAGGCTGCGCACGTACGTGCCCGACCCTTGACGCTTCTCGACGAGCCCTTGATGGCTCAGCGCCTCCAACGACCGTGCGGCCGTGGGCCGGGACACCTTCCAGTCCGCCGCCAACTGCCGTTCGGACGGCACCTCGTCACCCGGTCGCAGGTCACCCCGAAGAATCTGATCACGGATGTAGTGCGCGATCTGGAGATACTTCGGCTGAGCCTCCTCGATCTGCGGCATCAGTCCTCCTCACCCAAGGCGAGCCCCAGGCGAGTAGTCGGGCACCCCGCTACCGAGCTGAGGCCTGCTTCTCGATACAAGTGGCTATGGCCTCTAGCCACTATAGGGTGAGTGGTCAACCCTTCACCCCGTAGGCTGAGACGCATGACGCGGTTGATCGTCGCAGCAGGAGGAGGGGGCGACGCAGTCGCCGCCGCAATGATTCACGCCGCCCTCTACGGCGACCAGGACCAGGCGGTGATCCTCACCTACGCGTGGGACCGCCTCTTGGTCGACCCAGTACCGGGCCCCCGAGGACCAGACAACTTCACCGGTCTCCTGCCCCTCGCCTCAGCAGTCTGGGCAGTGCCAGCCGAGGCCCGTCCGATCGCTCCAGCAGGCTCGACTCTCCCCCGACTTGCAGCAGCGCTCGGGCACACGTTCGCGCTGATCGATCCGCGCGACGGGGTCGAGGGCGTCACCCGCCAACTCGAAGAGCTGGTGGACCATTTGTCACCAGAGTCAATCGACCTCCTGGACGTGGGTGGCGACATCCTCGCCCGCGGCGACGAGCCAACGCTGAAGAGCCCACTTGCCGACGCCGTCACACTCGCCGCGTGCTGCCAGGTGAACGCTCCCGTCCGCCTGTTGGTGGCGGGCCCCGCCCTCGATGGCGAACTCCCTCTCGACGAACTGCGCGGCATGCTCGGTCCGCGAATCCACACCCTCACAGCGAAGGACGTCGAACCGATCAGCTCGGTCCTGGAGTGGCATCCCTCCGAGGCAACCGGGATGCTCGCGGCGACAGCCCGAGGCGTACGCGGCACTTGCGAAATGCGAGACGCCGGCCTCCCGGTCCCCCTCACCGACGAGGGACCGACGGTCCATGAGGTCGACCTGGACGAGGCACTGACCCGCAACCAGTTGGCCCGAGCCATCCTGACGACCGCCAACCTGGACGAGGTCGAGGCACACAGCCGCGAAATCTGCGGCTACTCGGAAATCGACTACGAGCGCAACAAGGCCGCATGGCTCAAGGACCATCCACCGGTACAGCTCGACCCAGAGGCCGTACTGGCTCAGCTCGACCAGTTCGAAGCCGAGGCCCGCAGCCGCGGAGTCACCCACACGACGTTCCGCCGCATCACTGAGGCCCTGAACCTCAACGGCTCCCTGCGCGAGGACCTGCGCCAACTGCTCATCAACAGCCGTCCGCAGCAGTACGACGCTCCCTTGTGGCGCATCACGGCCACTACTGAGTAACAACCTTCTTCACGGGTTCAAGGCGGCTCGCTCCGCTCCCCGCGCGCGGCCCGGCCCCCGGCCGGGCCTGCGCTCCTAATGGTGCGGTAAGACGCTGGGCGATTTCTCATGGCCGAGCGCTACTGGGCGGGTGGGCATGTGGTGATCCGTAGGCGCTCCTGAGGCGTGACCTCTCAAGACAGAGTCGGCCCCACGTGTCTGCTTGCCCAGTACAGCAGCGCCCGGGGGTGGCGGGGCCGGTCCGCGCTCATGCCTTCGTCCCGCGCGGACCGGCCCCGCCACCCCCGCTCGCACACAATCAGCGGCATCGTTGCTTCTCGTGGTCCAAGCCGCTGCCAGGGAACACCTCTCACCGCTCGGCGAACGCCTCAGTTCCGCAGCTGACCGAGGCCCCTGGCGGCCGCTGGGATTGCGAACGGCTAATCGGATGACGGGCCCTTGAGCCCTGCCATTAGGGAGACGCGCAACCCCGCCACGGCGACGACCTCACACCACCGGCACCCACCCCAGGGATACCACCATGACCAGCGTGTTCTGCGGCATCGACTGGGCCACCGACTACCACGACATCGCACTGCTCGACGAGGCCGGCACCCTCCTCGCGAAGCTCCGCATCGACGACACCCCAGAAGGCCTCAGCCAGCTCCTGCAGCTGCTGGCCCGGCACGGCGACAGCCCAGCGACTCCGATCCCGGTCGCCATCGAGACCTCTCACGGACTCCTGGTCGCCTGCTTACGCGCCACCGGCAGACCCATCTACGTGATCAACCCACTCACGGCCGCCCGCTACCGCGACCGCTATGCACTCAGCCGCAAGAAGTCCGACCACCTCGACGCCAAAGTCCTGGCCCACATCCTGCGCACCGACCCGGCCGAGCACCGGCCCCTGCCCGCGGACAGCCACCTCGCCCAGGCCATCACCATCCTGGCCCGAGCCCAGCAGGACGCCGTCTGGGACCGCGTCCAGACCGGCAACCGACTCCGCTCCCACCTGCGCGAATACTTCCCCGGCTTCCTCACCGTCTTCAAGCACTTCCGCGAAGGCCTCGCCTCACCCGTCACCCGCACCCTGCTCGCCGCGGCCCCCACCCCGACCCAAGCCGCCCAACTCACCCGCCCCCAACTGCGAGCGATTCTGAAGAAGGCCGGACGACAGCGGGAGATCACCGGCGAGGTCGAACGCCTCCACGGCCTACTGCGCGAACCCCAGATGCATCAACCGCCCCTGGTGGAACAGGCGATGGGCACCAAGGCCCTCGCCCTGCTGCGACAGTTCGATGCGGCCTGCACCAGCGCCGACGAGCTGGAGTCCGCGGTCGTCGACGCATTCACCGCCCACGAAGACGCCGAAATCATCACCAGCTTCCCCGGACTCGGCCACCTCACCGGCGCCCGCGTCCTGGCCGAACTCGGCGACGACCACACCCGCTTCACCACCGCCCGAGCACTCAAGGCCTACGCCGGATCCGCCCCCATCACCAGATCCTCCGGACGCAAGACAACCGTCCTGGCCAGGCACATCAAGAATCAGCGTCTCGCCTCAGCCGGCTACAACTGGGCCTTCGCCGCCCTCACAGCATCCCCCGGAGCACGAGCCCACTACGACCGCCGCCGAGCAACCGAAGAACGACACGTCGCAGCACAACGCAACCTGTTCAACCGCATGCTCGGCTGCCTGCACCACTGCCTCACCCACCACATCCCCTACGACGAGCAGACAGCCTTCCCCCACACCGCTTGACTGATCAACCGCATCGGATGTCTGTCTCCGCCCCGCTCCAGCCCGGCCGGCGCCCATGCCGCGCGTGCATCAGCCGTCAAGTGCGGCCCGCAGTGGGGCCAGCGCAAGCGCGGTGCCAACGTTAGGCTTTGGGAGCCTGACCCAGCGCATGTTTCGAGGGAGAGCTATGAGGGGCCTGCTCGATGACGAGCCTCTGCACGGAACAAGCGAAGCTCGTATTTCTTACCGTCCGCAACGTATTGCTGTGCCTTTGACGACCCCGCTAAGTCAGAACGAATTCCTTAGCGCCATGCGAAATCAATGCCAGATCTGGGGTGGCGCCGTAGCACCACTAGTTCCGATGAAATCCGGGGGGAGGGTAGACAACATTTATGCTCGAATCCTCCCCGGTTCGGCGATTGACGGCATCGAAGGCCTGCACCCGTTCAACCTGATTCACCTACCTGATGCGAAAGTTGAACCTCGCCGGGAACCGCAAGCCCATGGCCCACAGCTGGCTTTTACTCTATTGGAACCTGGAAAGGTTGACGAGTATCGACCTGTTGAAGTAGTAGAGCTAGAGGCGGGTGATCCATGGCGGATGATCTACGCGGCATGTCTCGGTCTTTTGCCGGAAAAGCCGAATCCAGAACTACTGCACTCTCACAACTTGATCCCTGAATTGACATTCGGAGACTTCATCCGAGTTGATAGGGTGAATACTGAGGGATCATTCGGCGATCTACTGCAACGCTTGAACTCACGACAGACAATTTCCCCGCGAAAACTTTCCATGTTGTGGCTTGGATATGGAAACGCCGGCAGTACCGGCATCAGAACAACGAGCGTCATCCTCCCTGACCCCGGATATGCGCGGTTGGATGCGGGACCTAACGTCGTTGTAATTTGTTCACCTGATAACATCCACGACATTGCGCTGCTGTGGAATCTGCGCGGCGCCAATGGAGATTCCGCGCCACTCCCAATCGGAATCCCGGTCGACGAGGTCACCCCCGACCGCCTTCGCCAGCTGATGCGTGAACCTGGAATATCGCGAAATGGGTTTCCGATTAACAGCCTGTACGTAACCAGCGCCAGCCTTTCAAAGGCTGAAATTCACACGCTAATCGGTGAAGATGTTCCGAGAGTCGGGATTGCCGGTTACCAGGAAATGCTGCACCTGGGGTATCCGGGTAGCCTCTCGCACCATGAGGTACTTGTCTGGGACAAAGGGAACACCCAGTTCGTTCCGCTGCCGGCCGACGCTCATCGTAGCATTTTTGCGCACGGAGTGATCTCTCGCACGGCAAACATGCAGGCGGATGTTTACGTGCTCGACAACCCATTCCCTGAAGGGCCTGACGTAAGAGCTTCTGCGCTTAGCGCTGTATTTTCTGCTGGCGCGTACAGTGCGAGTGTCACGCATCCCAAACGGGCCGAGGCCCGTAGCCTCTCATGGCCCAGCAGCTTGCTCATGGCCAGGACAGTGGCATCTAGGCGAGGGTTTGAGCTTCAGGAGTCAGAACCTGGCCGCGCGGCCCGCGTCCTTCTAGCCGGGCTCTCTGACATCAGCGAGCTTGGCAATCTTGCACATGCTCCCTTGCTTGAGATGCTGGAAGAGATGGCGGCGCGTCAAGGGTTTGGGTGGTACAAAAACCGCCTACGCAATATCGGGCAGGAGGCCGACCCTCTTAAGTCAGTCGGCCCCACTACAGACGAACTCCCAGAAAAGACATTTAATGAGTTCAAAAAGTCACTTGGAAACAGTGATAAAGCCACCAAGAGTTGGCTGCTGTGGGCCGAAAGATCACACCTCATCCTAAAAGGCTTTCAGTTGGTGTGTGATGCCTGCGACGCGAAGCAGTGGCTACCGGTCGCGGGTTTTGCGCCGCCCATTATCTGTCGCGGTTGTGCACGTGAAATGCCTGCCCCTTTCGGGGATCGGACCAACGTTGAATTCAGGTACCGTCTGTCTGAACGCCTGCGGCGAGTGTACGAGCAAGATGCGATGGGACACTTGCTGGTCGCCCGGTACTTTTATCTCCTCCTTGACGCTGGAAGACGGGGTAGGCTAATCGGTCTTCACCCCGGCATGGAGGCCCGTGAAAAAGGGAAAGTTGCGCTAGAAGGTGAAGCGGACGTTCTACTGTTCACGAAGCGTGCAGAATTCATTCCGGTCGAGGTTAAGCGCACCTTCTCGGGTTTCACGGAAAGAGAAATAGAAAAACTTGACCACCTCACCTCGCTCCTGAAATCCCCATGGTCGGTAGTTGCCGCCTGCCAATATGGCAAGGATGCAGACGAGGGGTTCGAGGAGATTGCAGAGTATTCAGCAACTGAGGGATACTCTCGTGTCGTGTTGAGTTACGACAAGCTTCTCGGGCGGCCTCTTTGGGCCATCAATAGCGACCCGTTTGAATGGAATCCACTCAGCTTGGACGAAATCAAGGAGCGGGAGCAACGCTTTGTCAGGGCAATGATTGACCAAGCCAACATTGGGAGGGCAAATTGGCTAGCGGAAGATTTGTTGAATCCACCTGACATGGTGTAGCTATCTACTGTTCTGAAGCAACTGACCTAGAACCTGCTAGGCCACCCGGGGACAACGCCGCCTCTCACCAGGCTACGCGTCCGCTCTGCCCGTCAGGCAGCGTCCAACCAAGACCCCAACTTGAGAGCTTTGGCGTAGCCATGGGCAGGCCGCCACAGCTTGTTCTGGTAGACGGCGCCATCAGCGTGGCTGAGGCCAGTGGGGGTCCAACGAGGCATACGCGTGCGTGGTCGGTCGGCGCACCCGCCGTCGTGGCTGACTGTCGTCGGCTAAGGTTCGTACCACAACCGTGCCAGATGCAGGAGTCAGCCACGGTCAACACCGGTGCTCTGCCGTCAGTAGCCACCCGCTTCCTCGACAAGCGAAGCCGCAACTCAGCTGCCAGATCACCGAGCCTCTCTCCTAAAGCGGGTGTCGCGGGTTCGAATCCTGCCGGGGGCACCAGGCAAGAGGCCCCAGATCGATCATGGTCCGGCGCCTTTGACACCTACTTCTGACATCAGCGGGGGCGGTCACCCGCGATCAGGGCGCCTCTTTCGCAGCAGCCGGTCCATGTGGCTCATCGCCTCGCGCTGCGTGTCCTGCACGACGTGCGTGTACACGTCCGTGGTGATGCTGATCTGGGAGTGGCCGACGATCTCCATCATGACGCGGGGCGCGACTCCGGCCGCCGTGAGGAGGGTGGCGGTGCCGTGGCGGGCGTCGTGCAGCCGGATGACGCGGAGGCCGGCGGACTGGGCGACGCGAGTGAAGGAGCGGTAGAGGTTGCGCGGCTCGACCGGACGGCCGGTGCGGGTAGTGAAGATGTAGACCGACTCCTGCCGCCTCTCCCCCGCCTTGACGCGAGCGTCCGTCTGCCGCATGCGGTGCCAGCGGAGGGGCGCGATGCATAGGGCGGGCAGCGGTACGGCTCGACGGCGACGGCTCTTGGGGTCGTCGTAGAGGACGCCACGGCGACGCTGGACCTGATGGCGGACGTAGAGCACGCGGTTGTCGAGGTCGACGTCCGACCACCGAAGGCCGACGATCTCACCGCGCCGCAGACCCATGGCGATGGCGAGGACGAAGGCCGCGTAGAGCGGGTCCTTACGGGAGGCGGCGAGGAAGTCGAGCGTCTCGTCGAGGGTCCACGGGTGCAGCTCGGGCGTGTCCGTTCGGGGCGGCTCGACAAGCTTGGCCACGTTGCGCGTGATCAGCTCCTCGCGGCAGGCGGAGGACAGCGCCGAGCGCAGAACTCGGTTCGATTCCTTGGCCGTTGCGGCGGTGTTCTCCTTTTCCAGGCGGACCAGGAACCGGCGGACGTCAGCGACGCCAAGGGATTCGAGCCGCTTGGCGCCGAGAAGGGGCACCAGGTAGAGCCGGACGTGCGCCTCGTACTTGTCGAACGTGCTGGGCTTGCGCCAGGGCTTTATGGCATGTCCAGCCAGTACGGCAGCCACTCCGACAGCTTGGCCGACTTAGTGGCACGGGTACGCCCTGGTCCACCTTGTCGAGGTGATCCACGGATGAGTGCGGCACATCTGGCGCTGCGTCGCCGGAAGTTACTGACCGCCAGCTCGCATTTTTCGGTTGTGGGCAGGGCACCCGTGGACCTTGCGCACAACGACGGACTCTAGCGATCATCTTACTTCCAAGTACCAGAGAGTGAGGGCGACTTGTGGGGCATGCGGAGTATGGCTGGCTCACCGAGGCCGTGTCGGACTTCGGGAAGGCCTGTAAGGACAGGCTGAGCGGCCCCGGGGGTCCCGAGGCAGTGATACGCCGCCCCATCGAGGACCTTCTCCAGACTGCTGGCCGTCGCTACGGGCTGAAGAAGGTGCTGTGGTACGACGAGACTCGGCTTGACGAGCTCGGCGTACGCCCCGACTACGCAGTAGAGGTAGATGGCGCGATCATCGGCTACATCGAGGTGAAGAAGCCCGGGCTGAACATCGATCCGGAGTCTTTCACCGGGCAGAACAAGCGCCAGTGGGAGCGGCTGCGTGATCTGCCGAACCTCCTATACACCAACGGGACCAGCTGGCGGCTCTTCCGCGGGGGCAAGGAAGCACAGGGGCCAGTACACTTCGAGGGCTCCCTCAAGAGCGCAGGCAGCACGCTGTCAGTACCGGCGCCCGCCGATCTGGACGGTCTGCTGCGTACTTTCCTTCGTTGGGAGCCGGAGCCCATCCGGTCCGTGGCGACCCTGGTGCAGCGGGTCGCACCGTTGTGTCGGCTGCTACGCGCCGCAGTTCTGGAACAGCTTGCCGCTGAGAAGCAGGCCATGAAGGCCGGCGCCAGCCCGAGCAAGCTGCCGTTCACCGGTCTGGCCCGGGACTGGCGCAAGCTCCTGTTCCCCACAGCGGACGACGCCACCTTCGCTGACGGATACGCGCAGGCCGTCACCTTCGCGCTCCTGCTCGCACGTAGCGATGACATCACCCTGACTGGCACCTCGCTCCACGAGATCGGCAAGCAGCTGCATGCTGAGCACTCCCTGATGGGCAAGGCTCTGCAGCTGTTCACCGACAACGTCAATGATCGGTTCGAGGTGACGCTCGATCTCCTCGTCCGGGTCGTGGCCTCCGTCCAGTGGGATCCGATCCGCAAAGGCCGCAGGGACGCCTACCTGTACTTGTACGAGTCCTTCCTTGAGGTCTACGACGACCAACTGCGGCAGAGAAGCGGCTCGTACTACACGCCGCGCGAAGTCGTGGAGGAGATGGTCCGTCTCACCGACGACGTGTTACGGACCCGGCTCGGCAAGGAGGATGGATTCGCCGACCAGCGTGTCTTCACCGTCGACCCGGCCATGGGGACGGGTACGTATCTGCACGCGATCATCGAGCGCGTGGCCCAGCGGGCTGCCGAGCGGTACGGTCCGGGCATACAGGCGGAGGCCATCGGTGACCTCGCAGCCCGCCTTGTCGGTTTCGAACTGCAGATGGGGCCTTCCGCAGTGGCCGAACTGCGTACGTCGGACCTGCTGAAGAAATATGGCGCGTCGCTGCCGGAGGGCGGAGCGAATCTCTATGTGACGGATACGTTGGACAACCCGTACGTCAAGGAGGAGGCAATCGCTTCCACCTACGGGGCGATTTCGGAGTCGAGAGACCGTGCCAACAAGGTCAAGGCTCGCGTGCCAGTCAACGCTGTCATCGGGAATCCGCCGTATGGGGAGAAGGCCGAGGGGCGGGGCGGCTGGGTGGAGCGGGGCGCGGAGGGCAAGGGCAAGCCGCTGCTGGATGACTTCCGCCTCGCAGGAAACGGCCGCTATGAGCATGTGCTGAAGAACCTGTACTACTACTTCTGGCGCTGGGCTACCTGGAAGGTCTTCGATGCGCACACCGAGGACCAGCACGGAGTGGTCTGCTTCATCACCCCCAGCGGCTTCGTCAGCGGGCCTGGTGGCCGAGGCATGCGTGCCTACCTGCGTAACACCTGCGACGAAGGCTGGATCATCAACGTATCTCCCGAAGGCCACCGCCCGGAGGTGTCGACCCGCATCTTTCCCGGCGTCGCCCAGCCCTTGGCGATCTGCATCTTCCTGCGCCGCGCGGGCGCTGACCACAGCCAGCCGGCGGTCATCCACTACCGCGAGGTGCATGGCCGACGCACCGAGAAGTATCAGCAGGTCAAGAACATTCGGCTGGACGACTGCGCCTGGCAGGTGGCCCGCACGGACAGCTATGCCCCCTTCACCCCGGCACAGTTGGACTGGGACACGTACCCGCTGCTCAACGATCTCTTTCCCTGGGGAAGCCTGGGTGTCACATCGAACCGGGCCTGGGTGCTGTCGCCCGGGCGGCAGATCCTAGAGCAGCGCTGGACCGGGCTGATTGGCGAAGAGGACCCTGAGCGGAAGGCGGAACTGCTCAAGGAGACCCGCGACCGGACTCTGAGCAAGAAGCTCGATGGTCTGCCGGGCCGCGGCCCCCATAACGTGCCGATCGGGCAGGAGACGGCCCGGCGCCCCGACCTGCTGCGCGTCGGCCGGCGGAGCTTTGATCGGCAGTGGTTGATCGCAGACCGGCGAGTGATCGACTTCCCGCGCCCCGACTTGTGGGAGGCGCTGCTACCCGGGCAGGTCTTCCTCAACCAGCAGTCCTCTCACCCCATCGAGTCCGGCCCGGCTGTCGTCGCCACGGGCCTCCTGCCGGACACTGACCATTTCAATGGGCGCGGGGGTCGGGTGATGCCGATGCTGCACCCGGACGGCACCAGCAACGTACCTACCGGACTGCTCGCTGCCCTAACTTCCCGGCTGGGAATCGCCAAGGTGACCGTCCAAGACCTCGCCGCGTACGTCATGGCCGTGGCCGGCCACCCGGGGTTTACGAAGCGCTTCAAAGAAGAACTCCTCACCCCCGGAGTGCGAGTACCGCTGGCCGCTGATCCCGCTCTATGGGAGGAAGCAGTAAGGCTCGGCGAAGAGGTGCTGTGGGCCTCTACGTACGGCGAAGCGTTCGCCGACCCGGGAGCCGGACGTCCGCCTGGCTCCATCACGTATGTGCCTAGTGACCTGCGGCAGGTCCGATACCTGACTCCCATAGGCAGTGAAGTCCCGCAGGAGATGCGGTACGAGGCCGCTACGCAGACCCTCCACCTTGGCGCCGGATCCTTCGGACCGGTGCCCGAGGAAGTGTGGATCTACAACGTGGGCGGGATGGGAATCCTCAAGAAGTGGTTCGGCTACCGCAAGGCCCGCCCGGACAGCAGGAGGTCCAGCCCCCTGGACGACATCCACGCCAGGCAGTGGCCGAGAGAGTGGAGCACCGAACTCATCGAGCTGCTCACGGTGCTGCGCCGCCTGGTCGAACTGGCTCCCGCCCAGGAGTCCCTGCTGGAGCGGATCCTCGCCGCGCCGCTGATCACCGAGGAAGTCCTCAAAGCCGCCGGGGCGCTTCCGGTCGCGGACAAGGCCCGCAAACCACGCCGCTCAGTCACCTTCGACAACTTCGGAACGACGAACGACGCCGACCACTAGGGCGATTCTGCCGAGGAGTGAGGAGGCCGGTGACATTGGGTCACCGGCACGCCCCAGCCGCACAGTCCCTCGGCTTGTCCGGTTAGGTCCTGTCAAGATGAGCGAGCACCTGGTCCAAGGTCCAGGCGCCTTGAGCGAGCTGGCGCAGGCAGTGTGGCACCACACTGCCCGGGTCTCGGTGTTGCAGTTCGTCAGCCAGCGCGGACACCTCTACCAAAGTCGCTTGGAGCTCGTCCCGTTCGGCCGCCAGGTAAGCGACGGTCCCAAGCTCAGTGATCGACAGCCGACCTTCGACCACCGTCACTTGCCCGGTCCTGAGTAGTTCCTCGATGTCCGAACGCAGTCGGCATTCGTCAAGGCCACGCGCGGCAGCCGGTTCCGGCTCGGTGTCCGGGTGCGAGAAGTCCGCGAGAGTAAGATGCCTAAGCAGCTTCCTCTCGGATGGTCTGAGAGTAGGGATGCGAATGGGCATGATCGCAGTCCTTAAAAGGGGATGCAGACAGTTCCCCCCAGAGGGGCCTGATTATGCCGCATATGGTTGGTAGCCACGTAGCCGCCCGCCAACAGCGCCGTGAGGTTCAGGAACATGGCGGCACAAAGGCGCCCAGCGCATCCAGCCCGCACGGGAAGCGCGGCCGGCGCAGTGCCCGGCTGCGGCCAACTGAGGACTCCTGCGCACAGCTCCAACACACTGTGTGTCCTCCACCACAACGGACTAGCTCCCACGCAGGTCAGAGGGGGGACATGACTCGACCGGCGCACTCACCCCGGAGCCGTATGCGCACCGTCGGCCAGCCGATGGCGGCAGTCGGGTCGACGAGAGGTGGTGAGTTCCGGTGTTTGATTGGCGTTACTGCGGTCAGGGAACTGACGCTCTCATCGCTGTAGTATTCCGAACAGCTTGAGTTGTGCCACATGTTGTTCCTCAACATATTGGTCACTGCGCCAAGTGCCGCAGCCGGTTCCGCAAAGCAAGTCAGCCCGGCCTGGTGGCAGCCAGACCGGGCCGACGTTCGCGGAGCCGTTGGTGTGCCCGGCCGTTCAATGGCCGGCCGGGCTCACTCACCGCCCCGCGTCCTCCACAAGAGCAGCGGCCGCTACGAGGAGGCTCAGTACCGACAAGATCACCTGCCAGCGGTCTGGCGGGGACCATCGGTTCTTAGCTTTCTTCGGCGTCTCGTCACTCATGCTGCCCCTCTCTTCTCATAACCCGTTAGGGCCAACCCGGCCGATGGGCGGCCGGAGCTATCAGGTGGAGAAAAGCGCAGCGGCTCAGAGCCTAGCGCGTCATCTCACCTCTCTCTGCAGGGTCTTGTGAGCCTGTGCGGCTGGCGGAGATTATCGGCGCACTTTCGCAAGTGTTTATTCGGGAGCCTCTCCACGTCTGGGAGGCATTCTTGGTCCTCCGCCCTGCGAGAGGCCGTCAGGTGGCCAAAGAAGGCCTGAGCGTGACACGACAAACCCTGCACCGCGACCGCGTGTGATGTGCGCCACATTTTGCCGGGCTGCTTCACTTCAGTCGTTGTCGACGTCATATAGGCATGTCGGTCAGGTCCCTATGAGACACCCAGCTGTACAGCAGCGAAGTACAGCAAGCACAACAACCAAAGCTGCTCAATGTCGCTCACCGAGCACGGCGTCGACGTTGTCACCCTGACCGCCCGCCACGACCTCGACCGGTACCAACTCATGGACAAATGGCGGAAGTGGTAGGGCAGCTCACAAACGCGATCCGCCGGACATCGCACGACTGCGCACCACAAGCGCACCAGATCGAGCAGGGAACAGCGGGGAATCACGGTGAAAGTGGCCAGGCCCTACGATACCGCTCACCGGCCGTCCGCCCAGGTCAGCGCCCGAACCGGCCCCAATGCTCGCAGCTTCCCAAGCTGAGTGCTCGCACCGTCGCCACGGGCTGGCCGTCGTGCCTTGCTCTGGTCGACGCACCAATAGCGTGGCTGACCCGATGGGGGGTGCAGCCAGGCACACGCGCGCCTGGTCGGTCGGCTGACGCGCCGTCGTGGCGGGCTTTCGTCGGCTGAGGCTGAGACGGGCCGTGACGAACGTGCCGGCCGTCAGTCGAGCGAAGAAGGCGGACCCTTGACTCGGCCATTAAGACTCCCACCATCGCGTGGGCACTGACCAGCCCAGAACCTACCTGCGGCGAGACGGAAAGGCTCCGAATTGCAGACAGCCCCTGGGTGGACGAAAATAAGTTGGCGAGCGTGGCGGGGGAAACCGGCCAGCACTTCGTGAGCATGCATTGCGCGTCCGCGTGCCCCTGGTCCGGAAGGCGACACCGCCACTGAGCCATGGGAAAACTGGGCAGCCAGACGACGGACGACCTAGCGCCGGTGATGCTCCACCACAGGTCAGCAGCCTAATGGGCATTAGATCACCTGTGCTCTCCAAACGTCACGTTTCCCCTCTCCCCACTGCGTTATACGGCAAGCTAATCCTTCGTTTAGCCCGTTTGCCTCACTCAGCTGGACATGAGCCATCACCAGCAAAAAATGGAGCTAACTGCACATGGAGGGATCTACCAAGATGGCTGCGAACCTGGAACCCGAGGCAGTATTCGGCGCTACTCTGGTCTCCTACGATGGGATTCCGCTCGGAACCGTCGGGCGCGTCTTCGCTGCGGAAAAGGACCCGGAGCAAGCAGTTCTGGTAGCCATCCCCTACCGCGGTCGACGACAGTCTGGCCGACAGTCACTCTGGAAGATGGTTCCGCTCGAAGGCTCACATGCTGACTTGAAAACTGGAGCCGTTTCCGTGCCCTTCAGCCCGAATACGGTTTGGTCGGCTCCCGAATTCTCTACGACACCTTCCTACATTTCCGGAGACACGGCTCGCGCCGTGGAAAGGCACTACGCCACCCATCAAAGCCTCTCTTCGTTTGCGCCAGATTTCTTTGAGCAACGTGAAGTGGAAAATGATACTGAACCGCACATCGAGTCTCCGGCTTCAGGGGAGGATGCATTCCACGAAGATTCGCCCAACGCTCAGTGGTCCAGGGCAGCGCAAATTGTGGGACTAGGACTACAACTTTCAGGTCACGCGCAAACACTTGAAGAATGGGAGGAGGAGGTCCAGGAGCTGAAATTGCCAGTTATCCATCCCTTCCTGGGATCGCAGGTTACTCCGGATCATGTGCAAACCGCATGTGAAACTCTCCAAATTCGAAACGCCATGTCACACGGCGGGTTTGAATCTCAACAGGAGGAGCAGGAGTCCAGTCTGCGACTGTGGCGGGAGGTTAAAACAAACAATAACGACATCGACCAAGCAGCAGCAATTGCCCTTGTCTGTATGAGTTTGCGCTCGTCATCTGACATTGTAAGGATCGCGGCTGCAGCAAGCCTTGCATGGATCGCCAATCCTTACCTGCCGGAAGTGATCGAACAGTTGACCCAGGGGTGCCGCAGCAAAGTATCTACCATCCAGTACATGGCGGCTGATGCACTGCATAAAGTGCGACCTAATCACCAGGCCCTCCAAGCACTCATCGACAAAGAGCAACAGGGACGTGAAGTAAACCCGCTCCCAGCGTACGAATCCGTTCCGCACACAAGTACCATTGTGCACGGAACGTGGGCGCAAGGAGGAACTTGGTGGTACCCAGGCAGCGACTTGTTCGAATTCCTCAAGGCGCACGTCAGCCCTGACCTGTTTCACAATGTTGACAAACTGTACAGCTGGGAAGGGAGATGGAGGCGGCACTCGCGAACAAAGGCCAGTGGCGAACTGCTGGCGTGGGCCCGCGGGAACGGTATTGACTACCTAGAGACCGCTTTTGCTCACAGTCACGGTGTTAATGTGGTGCTCACTGCGGCCCTCTTGCCCGATGATGCCCTCGAAACAAAATTGCTAGTTGCCATGCACCCTGCGCGCGTTCATCGCTCGGAACAGGAATGGAATCTGATTTTCAAAAACATTGGCGGCGTGCTGGCTGTACGGTCTAGATTCGATCTAGTCGTTCTAGCCGACCGCGCAGTAAGAATGTTCCCACCCGACAGCGAAAAAGTGCATAGGTATACCATGCCCGTATGGTTCTCCCACAATCCAGCAATTCAGAAAAGCTCGTGGGAGCAAAAAGATAAACGCCTAGTGCACGTCACGCATCAGCGACGAAACATGGCGGAGCTTCGGTTTCGAAACGGGGCTACACGGCCGCCTCTCCAGCCAGCTGAAGAGGCGGGCCCCGTCCCGGGATCCCAGGAGGTGGGTGATCACGGCTAGCTTGCGGGCCTCCGAGGACTCAGCCCGCCGTGGTGCCCCTCGGGCTGTGGACTATCCGTGGACGGACTCTGGTCGGCTAGAGGTCTGGAACGCCCTGACCTGCGGAATTGCCTGAGAGTCAATGGGCCTCCGGAGCCGTGTGCGCAGGTTCGAATCCTGCCGGGGGCACCTTGTATTGGGTGCCTAAAGACCCCGTCACCAGTGGAAACGCTGCGGTCGGGGTCTTCGTGCATGTGCGGGCGTGTGTTCGTCGGAGCCGCTGTGCCGCAGGTGCGTGTGTAGAGGCGCTGCGCGTGCCGGCCCAGCAGCAGTTCGACGTGTTTGCCCGCGCGCTCCGTGACCTCGGTGGGGTCGATGCCTGCGGCGGGCCACGAGGAGAGCGCGGAATGCCTCAGGTCGTACAGCCGATCGGCCAGCGGTGAGGCCACCTGTGGCGGCGTGAGCGCCAAGTCGCGCCAGTGCGTGGTGGAACACGTTGGTTGGCAACAACCGCCCCTCCTTGGCGGTGCCGAACTCGTCGATGTGGGCGATGAGCTTGCGGACTAGGCGCGGCGGAATAGGGGCGATGCGGGTTTCCTTCGAGGGGCGATTCCTGTTCCTTCGAGAGCGATTCCTGCGGCCGCGGTTGTCGTGAACCCGCGGCTCCTGTCTAGTGCTTCCCGATGGCCGACCGCGTCTTCTCCAGGATCAGCGAACTCGACCCGGTGTCCGGCAGAGTGCGTCGCGCGCATCACGCTGCCCGGCATCGAGTCCGGCGAACGCCTCGTCGGCACCGCTGGAAGTTCGGGCGGTCGATCGCCTGGCCCTCGGCTACCGACGCCTCACCGTCCGAACCCCACGAGAGGGCTTGGACTTCCTCGCATTCCTCGAGCTGGCCACTGTCCTTACCTGCTGCAAGAAGCTCGTGGAACCACCACGGGAGTCAACCGCTAATCCGCATGATTGGTACCGCCCCAAGGGGCTTCGCTCGATATTTTCCACATGCTCTCAAATAGATCGGAGCACTCCTTTACCATGTGCTCGGACCGCCGCATACCGTCCCGAACATCCCACCCCACTCTTCCAGATCGGGATATCACCGGATCCAGCAAGACTCGGTCGGGTTGACCGTAGGGAAATTCCGTTTCGCGGGCGACATCGTAAAAGGCGAAGAAGGCGACGTTGTCACCGACAAGGCATACCTGGAATGTCGGCAGGCCCGGGTAGGTTCGGAATTGGATGGAAACCTCTATGTTCGTGCGCTCCCGTAGGCGTCGCGCAAAGAAGAGGAGGTGACTCGCGTAGTCTCTAGTCCTGCCCTCGACGTACCTGCGGAATTCTGGGTCATCTGACATTGTCCCATCGCCGTTCACCCTGCACGGAATTTCCATCGGTTCAGACAGATTGGGGGTCAAGACCCTGAACGTGACAGATTGGATTCGCGCCGGAGAGTCATGTAGCCGCATCAACGTGCTGCGCATGTGATCGAAGATTGACTCGCCCGTGTACCCGATGAACCGCACATCAATGGCGCGACCGGTCTCGGCTTCCTTGATCAAATCTCCACGGGACGTGGGATTGGCGAATCGAGATGTCGCATGCTCACTTCGCGACCCGTCCGCCAGGTCCTTGATCGCGTCATACAGAACGTACGCCACAAGACTCAGGAGCGCCCCCGCTGTGAATGCCCTTCCTTGCAGGGCATCTCCGACGGGTTTAAAAATCTGGGCCACCAGGCCAAGAACGAATATTCCAAGGAGGATACAACGAGTGGCTATCGGTTCGACGGTGTGTCGAAGATACCGAATGGCTCCTTGGAATCGCACCGCAGTACCCGGCATGTCCCCCCTCGCCAGAAACAGGCATGGCCCGATTGCAACCGTTCATACCCTTACAGCAACATCAGTAGTCTTTGC
The DNA here is from genome assembly GCF_019733245.1 of Streptomyces sp. WAC04114. NCBI lineage: Bacteria > Bacillati > Actinomycetota > Actinomycetes > Kitasatosporales > Streptomycetaceae > Streptomyces > Streptomyces sp. WAC04114. Next base: position 9,122 of record NZ_JAIGQA010000063.1, on the reverse strand, counting down.
CCCTGCAAGATCACGGAAGCGGCATGAGTCGTACCTGTTCAGAAGCGCTCCGCACCGGCCGGGGGATTGAAAGGGCCGTCGTGAAGTCCAGAGATCGAGAGACGCCGGACGTCGTCTTCAGCGCGCCTCGTCATCCTGTGTCTGAGCAGGTCAAGAGAGTGGTTCGCCGTCGGCATGTATGGAGGGGGACGGGCAGCGCCGACGCCTGAGCATGCCCGAGCGGCCAGAACCATGACTGCCGTGTCAGGCAGGCCTGGATGACGCCGTGGGTGAGGGCAGCGCTTAGCCGACAGTCGTCTGGCGGGGCATGCCTATGGCGTCCCCGCCCACGCCCACACCCAAACCCACACCTCGAACGGCTCGCAGGCTCGTCGGGCGCCGCGCTATCGCGTCCTACTCGCTCATTCTCCGGCCCTCTCGTACAGCACGCCGTCGGACCAGATCGCGGGTATTCTGCCCCATTCCATGGCACTGCGTACATCTGGGAAGAAGCCGCTGCCATTGTGGTTGGCACTGGTGTTGCAGAGCAGCGGGATGCCGCTGAGCCGCTCGTATGCGTCCAGGACCTCATAGACGAAGGAGTTGTTTTCAGGTCCGACCGTCTGAACACGCGCGGTGCCGTCCAAATGGCAGATGGCCGGCACCTTCTCCTGCCACTCGGGGCGCACCTCTTGGTCGAAGAGCATGTACGGATCGGGGGTGCCCGGCGCGAACAACTCAGATACCCGGTCCTCACGGCAAATGGGGGCGACGGGACGGTATGCCTCCCGTCCCTTGATCTCATTGAGCCGGTGCTTCATGTCTGAAGCCACGGCGGGCGCCAGAATGCTGCGGTGCCCAAGCGCCCGCGGACCGAGCTCGGCCCGCCCGTGTAACACCACGACCGGGTCACCCATCTCATACATCCAGGCGGCCAGTTCGGCAGGCGTGCAGGGATGGCATTGCCAGCCAGGTAGCGCCTCACTCGCGACCAGAGCGGGCCCCGCATAGGTATCCCACTCCAGGCGCTTGGGGCCTTTCGAGTTCAGCAGCTCACAACAGGCCGTACCCAAAGCGCTGCCCGCGTCGTTCGGGAATGGGGGGATCCAGACGCGGTCCACGATGTCAGCCGCGCGAACGTCCCGATTCCACTTGATGTTCAGGGCGCAACCACCGACCAGGCAGAGATTGCGCGTGCCCCGCCCGTCTGTTTCTATCGCGGCCCGCAGCCCGTCGATCAAGGTCTCCCCCAGGAAGGCGTGCACTGAGGCGATCATGTCTTCGGGTGAGATCCCAGGGACGTTGAGCCCCTCGTCCATCAAGCTCATGATCTGCCGCCCGGCGGCCTCGGTCAGATGGTCGTCGGTCGGCCGTCCGTCGGGGAATACCTTCCGCTCGACCTCGTCATAGAGGGTGCGCAGGGCGTCGACAGCCTTCTCGTCCCGGTTACCGTAGGCGACATACGCCATGATCTTGCCGGGCAAGTCCAAGGTGTGCGGCCACTCGATCGGGGCGTCGAACGGTGGGAAGTGCTGGGCCAATATGTGGTAGGTGTCGCCCAACATGTAGTGCACCGCACCCACGTTGTCCATGACGTTCGTGGCTGCATCGTAGTGATACAGGACCGGGAACATCGCTCCGTCCCAGCACAGGATGTACGACGGCTCCTGGCTCCGGGCGAAGGGGCTGGAACAGTACGCACTCGCCACGTGCCCGGCGTAGTGGGGGTAGCTGGTGTATTCGAGATCCAGGAACCTCGACGGGTAAGGGCGAAGGAGATTGTTGTCCAACAAGCCGCGCCGGTAGGGAGCGAGCTCGACCAACACCTCCTGCGCCCCCCAGGGCTTGACCATATGAGTCCTGCCCCAGCCGTCGAGGACGAGCCGGTCAACGTCCTCCAGGCGGTACCCGTACTCGGCGAGCAGGTCCACAACGATCTGCATGTCGTCGATGGACTGGTGTCGGGGGTTGTTGGCCAGCTTCTCCATCTCGATGGAGAAGATCAGGCGCCCGTCATCGATGAGGGCGACACCGCCGTCGTGGGTTAGTTTGACACCGCAGATGATCATGATTCATCTCCGGCACTCGCAGCGACCAAGAACCGGTTGTCACTCGGCAGTTCGGCGACCGTCGGCGTCCTAAGGGCGGTTGTCTCCTCCCCTGGTGCGCCCGCCAGGGGGTTGAAAGCCTCGCGCACGTGGTCGTGGGGTTCGTCGCCGCGGTATTCCACGCGGATCCACCGCTGCTGCTCCTTGAGCTCCGCGAGGGTCATCTCTGGGCGGCATATGGTGCAACCGAGGTTGATCAAATCGCAGAAGTCGTTCACCCGTTCGATGCCCCGGGCGGGGGCCACCATGACGCGTGCATCCACGAGGGTCTCCTTGATGTACTCCATCTCGCTCGCGATGGCCGTCCGCGAACGCCGCACCATGTCGTGGTCACCGTAGATCTGGTGGATGGAGCAGAAGGTACAGGAGGCCTGCTAACCCCGGGAGCCGCCCGGATACGTCAAGGCCGAATCTGGGTGCTTCTCGGCCAGTACCTGACGCAGGTCGTGACGGCCCGCCAAGGTGAGGGCGTCGAGGTCCACACACCTACCGCCGACCCGGCCATAGGGCGGGCGACTGTTCACGGCACGGGTAACTCCCCGCCCCTCATCTGCTCGTCGGCGTCTCAAACGGGACGAACACGTCGTTCTTACGCATCGCGCACAAGGCCCAGATGGTGAAGCCCGAGATGGTGATCATCACGATCGACCAGACCGGGTGGTAGGGCAGGGAAAGGAAGTTGGAGATGGTGACGAGGGCTGCGATGCCCACGCCGAGGACTCGGGCCCAGGTCGATGCCATGAACAGGCCGACGCTGACGACGAAGGCGAGTGCGCCCAGGGCGAGGTGGATCCAGCCCCAGGCGGTGAGGTTGAACTCGAAGACGTAGTTCCGTGTCGAGACGATGATGTCGTCGTCCGCGATCTCCGCGATGCCGCGCATGATGTCGAGAATGCCGCCGATCATGAGCATGATGGCCGCGAAGACGGTCACGCCGGTGGCCCACTCCCGCAGCGACGTACGGGTGCTTCCGGGGTGCGTGGTGGTCATGCCGGCTGCCTCGTTCCCATGTCGTCCGGGGAGGGCCCGGTCGTCCGGGGGGCCCGGTCGTCCGGGGAGGGCCCTGCCCCCCGCCCGGCCGCGCCGTTCTCGGCGTGCCCACGGCAGGACCGGGGCGGCCTCACCCGCCTGGGGTGAAGCCAAGTCGAGGGAGAGGCGCCACTTTCGCCCCATACGCACCATTGTTCTACCGTGGAGAAGAACGACGCTGCTCACCCTCTCACCGATCATCGAGGTGACGGTCATGACGGAGACCACTCAGCGCAGGAACACAGCGGGCAGGCAGGACGGGGCGCCGTCGCAGGGCGGCAAGGGCGCTCCCGGTACCCGTGGGAGCACCGCCATCGCGGACACGGTCGTTGCGAAGATCGCGGGCATGGCGGCCCGGGAGATTCCCGAGGTGCACAACCTCGGCGGAGGAATGACCAGGGCCTTCGGGGCTGTTCGTCAGCGGGTGCCGGGCGGGGGCAGTGGGGTCACCCAGGGGGTGAAGGTGGAGGTCGGCGAGCGCCAGGCCGCCGTCGATCTCGACGTGGTTGTCGAGTACGGCGCCGCCATCGCGGACACCGCCGCGGACATCCGGACCAATGTCGTCAACGCCGTGGAGCGGATGACCGGCCTGGAGGTCGTGGAGGTCAACATCGCCGTCGACGACGTCCATCTCCCGGACGAGGAGGAGGACGAGTCCGAGCAACAGGAGGGCAGGCGGGTGGCCTGACCCCAGGGCCCTAAGGCTGATCCCACGGCCGACCCCACGGCCCGGCTCAGTAGACCTCCGGGACCGTTCTCGGGCCGCACGGCACGCGCACATGCTCGCCGTGGCCGCAGTGGATGACGCGGTCGCCGAGGCCGATTCCGTCGGCCTCGGCGAGGAACGCCGCCAGGGGCGAGCGCATCACCGTGTAGTCCCCGTGGTGCACGGGCAGGACGAGCCGGGGATCGAGGCGGCGGGCCAGTTCGGCGCCCTGGGCGCCGTCCATCGTGACCACGAAGCCGCCGGGCAGGGTGGTGCCGTCCAGGTGGAGGACGGCCAGATCGGCGGCCGGGAAGCGACCCGCGATCTCGTCGAGGCCGTCGTACACGAGCGTGTCGCCGGAGACGTGGAGCCGCATGCGGGGCGCTCCCCCGGCGGGGCCGAACTCCGGCATGCTGCCCATCACCGGTGGCAGCAGCCTGCGCAGCACCGGGTGGCCGGCGTGCCGGGTCGTCAGGGCGGTGACCGTCACCTGCGCGCCCTCGTGCTGGAGGGTGAGCGCAGCGCCTTCCAGGTGTGCAGCCCCGCCGTCCGGTGGAACCCGTGCACGGCCCTCAGGCAGCGGGCCGCGTGCGGTGTGGCCAGGATCGGCACGGTGTGGTCCAGGTGCCGGCGGGCGCGGCGGTCCCAGTGGTCGCCGTGCAGGTGCGAAAGCACGATCCCGTCGAGACGGGGCAGCTCGTGCACGTCGAGGGCCGGCTCGGTCAGACGGCGGCCCAGCAGGCCGTGGCCGAGGTAGGCGTACTGGCCCCGGTGCAGGAAGTTCGGGTCGGTGAGCAGGGTGAGCGGGCCGTACGACAGGAGCACCGTCGCGTTGCGGTGAAGTGGATGTCGATCGCGTCGCCAGTGTGGTGGGCCGTGGGCTGCGGCATGGTTGCCCTCCGCTCTCCCCCTCCCGTCGGGGATGGGGGTGGGTCGCCCGTGTCCGTCCCCGGGTCCCCGGGTGGGGTATCCGTGTCCATGAGGCCGAGTGCGCGCGCCCTGCCCCGATGCAGAGGGGTCAGGCCGAGCGCTTGCGCGACGTCGTCTTCTTCGCCGGTGTCTTCTTCGCGGTGCTCTTCGACGCCGCCTTCTTGGCAGTCCCCTGACCCTGTCCCTGGCCCGACTTGGCCGTCGACTTCTTCGCCGCCGTCGTCTTCTTGGCCGCCGTCTTCTTCGCCGTGGACGTCGACTTCTTGCCGCCGGTCTGCTTGGGGGCCGCCCGGGCCGACTTGCGCTGCGGGAGTGACTTGACCTCGGCGTGCTCGGTGTCCTCGCCGCGGGACTCGCGGGCCGCGCGGACGCTGCTCTCCAAGGCCGCCATCAGGTCCAGGACCTTGCCTCCCGTGGCCGGCTCCGGGGATTGGGGCGGGGCCTCGCCGGCGGCCTTCGCGGCGATGACCTCCTCCACGGCGTCGCGGTACTCGTCGTGCAGGTCCTCCAGGTCGACCTCGCCGAGGGTGTCCATCAGGGCGTCGGCCAGGTCCAGTTCCTTGTCGCGGACCGTCACGTCGGTGTCGGGGGCCAGGCCCTCGGGAGCGCGGACCTCGTCCGGCCACAGCAGGCCGTGCATCGCGATCGCGTCGCCGACCACCCGGAGCATGCCGAGGCGCTCCCTGCCGCGCAGGGCGAACTTGGCGATCGCCACCTTGTTGCTGCGCTTGAGCGCCTCGCGCAGCAGGGTGTACGGCTTCGCCGCGGGGGCGCCGCTCGCCTGGAGGTAGTACGCGGCGTCCATCTGGAGCGGGTCGATCCGGTCGGCCGGGACGAAGGCGACGATCTCGATCGTCTTGGCGGTCGGGATCGGCAGGCTCGACAGGTCCTCCTCGGTGATCGGGATGATCGTGCCGTCGGCGTCCTCGTAGCCCTTGCCGATCTCGCCCTGGGTGACCTCCCGGTCCTCCAGTTCGCAGAACTTGCGGTACCGGATGCGGCCGCCGTCCTCGGTGTGGATCTGGCGGAAGGAGATCGAGTGGCTCTCGGTGGCGTTCACCAGCTTGATCGGAATGCTGACCAGGCCGAACGAGATGGCGCCGTTCCAGATGGATCTCACGTGCAGCACCCTTCCGGTCACGCTCGGGAGTGTTCGTCATGGTTTGCGTGGGATTCTTATCGTATGGCGCCTATCACAGTGGTGGAGGGGCGACGGCTCGCTCTCAGCAATCTGGAGAAGGTGCTGTATCCCGCCACCGGCTTCACCAAGGGCGAGGTGCTGCACTACTACGCGACCGTCGCCGAGGTCCTGTTGCCCCATCTGCGTGATCGGGCGGTGTCCTTCCTGCGCTATCCGGACGGGCCGGACGGGCAGGTGTTCTTCACGAAGAACGTGCCGCCGGGTACGCCCGACTGGGTCACCACCGCCGAGGTGCCACGGGTCGAGGGGCCCTCACGGATGGTCCTGGTGCAGGATCTGCCGAGCCTGATGTGGGCGGCGAACCTCGTGACCGAGTTCCACACCCACCAGTGGCGCGTCGACACTCCGGACGAGGCCGACCGGATCGTGTTCGACCTCGATCCGGGGGCGCCGGCGAGCATCGTGCAGTGCTGCGAGGTCGCCCTGTGGCTGCGGGAACGGCTCGCGCGCGACGGCCTCGAGACCTACGCCAAGACCTCCGGCTCGAAGGGGCTGCATCTGCTCGCCGCCGTGCGCGGGGCGTCCTCCGAGCGGGTGTCCGAGTACGCCAAGGCACTCGCCGTCGAGGCCGAGAAGGCCATGCCCCGGCTCGCGCTCCACCGGATGACCAGGAGCCTGCGCCCGGGGAAGGTCTTCGTGGACTGGAGCCAGAACGCCGCCCGCAAGACGACGGCGACCCCGTACACCCTGCGGGCCCGCTCGGAGCCGACCGTCTCGGCCCCGGTGACCTGGGACGAGATCGAGGAGTGCCGCTCACCCGGCCGGCTGGACTTCCGCGCCGGCGACATCGCCCCGAGGGTCCAGGACTACGGCGACCTGCTCGCCCCGCTGCTGGACACGGAGGCGGCCGGATCGCTGCCGTAGCCGGGCAGGCGGCGGATTCCCGGCGGGCGTCGCAGTAGGCGCGTGCCGTATCCCGCCCGGCCGGTCCTGGCCGCGTCCCTCACACCCGCGCCCACGTGTTCCGGTCGCGGGCCATCGCGTGCAGCGCCTCCACGTCCGCTGGTTTCAGGACACCGCCCCGCTGGGAGAGGCCCTCCACCTCCGTGGCCGTCAGGACGTGGACCTCCCGGGGGGCCGTGGGGATCGACACAGCCGCCGGGTCCACCAGGGCGAGGACCGGGCGGACCTCGGCGGTCAGGGCGTAGGAGGCGCGGTCGGCGTCGGAGCGGACGCGGCGCAGGAGGGGGTACGGGTCGCGGCGGCCGAGGGTGATCGCGGGGTCGGCGATCCGGACGCGCTGCCCGCGGGCGTGGAGGGTGTGCACGGCGTAGAGGCCGCCGGGGCCGATCAGCAGGTGGTGGATGCGGTCGCCGCCGGGGAGCGGTACGGAGTGCACGGTGTGCCAGCCCGCGCCGTCGAGGCGGTCCAGGGCGTCGCCGACCGTCTGCTCGGCCGCCAGGGCCCTGCGGCGCGGGTCGGGGCGCAGCCGGTGCGTGGGGCCGGTGATGAAGGGCCCGAGCGCCCGCAGGACGTCGTCCTCGCGGTCCTGGCCGAGCAGGTTCACCCGGGCCGCCTCACGGTCGTACCAGGCGATGTTCCTGCCGTCCGGGAGGCAGACGTAGAGCCGCTCCCGGCCGTGCCGCCAGGTCGGTATGACGCGCAGTCCGTTCATGCATCATCACCCCTGTCCATGGGAACAGGCGGGGTGCTGCGGGGGCAAGAACCGGGCTACCTTTGAGAGGAGTTGGGCCTGCCCGCGGACCCCCGGGCGGTCATGGTGGGGAGGCGCCGTTGCGTACCCGCAGTAAACCCGACGTACCCGCTCCGGAGACTCCGTGGAGCGAGGTCGTCCCCGGGCTCTGGATGGGCGGTCACGAGTACACGGGGGCCTTGGGCCATCTGGAGTTCGCCGTCGTACGGAGCGAGTTCGATCTCGTGCAGACGCTGCTGCGGCTGCCGGGGCACGGGCCCGATCCCGGCGTCCGGCACCATGTGTGGCCGATCCCCGACGGGCCGCTGGACGGGACGCAGCTCGCCGGTGTGATCCGGCTGGCCGAGGCCGCGTGCGAGGCGTTGGACGAGGGCCGCACGGTCCTGGTCCGCTGTTACCACGGGTACAACCGCTCCGGTCTGGTCGTCGCGCACGCGCTGATGCGCCAGGGCCGCACCGCCGAGGAGGCGATCCGGCAGATCCGGGCCCGGCGCTCGCCCTGGGCGCTGCACAACGATCTGTTCGTCGACTACCTGCGGGCCGGGCTGGCCACGGCACGGCTGCTGGAGGAACTCACCGACTAGCACGGCACGGGTGCGGCGGTGAACGTACGGCTGCCCTCTCGCGCAAATGGGACTTCCCCACGAATAAGGTGTACGCGGCCGACAGGTGCACGCCGCCGACGGCCGCGTCCGCGTGTCCCGACCGTGTCCCCGCCCCGCCGTGTCCCCGCCGTGTGATCACCATGAACGCCAGGAGTGCAGTGCCCCTCAGCCGCCCCGGACGGGCCGCCCGTCGCCTCGCCGTCGTCGCCCTCCTGCTGGCCGCCGCCGTGGGCTGCGGGGACGCGGGCGGGCTGGAGAGGGCGGGGTCGACCCCGACGGCGGAGAGGCCGGCCCGGCTCTGGCCGGAGCTGACGCCCGCGTCCAGCCCGGCCTTCGAGATCGGCGAGGTGAACACCGAGGTGGTCAAGGGGGTGAAGGTCCCCGGCGACGACATCCGCCGGGTGAACCCGGTGTCCATCGTCCGGGCCGAGATCGCCCGGAACCCGGGGGACTACGACGGCCCCAAGGCCCCCTACCGAGACACCAAGCGCGAGATGGCCGACTGCGCGAAGGGCCCGGGGCACGGGAAGTGTCCGGTGCTCACGCCGTACTACCGGGATCTGACCGGCGACGGGCACGACGACCTGACGCTGGGCTTCCCGCTGCTGCCCGGGAAGACGACCGCGGTCCGCGTGTACACCGTCGAGAAGCACCGGCTGGTGCAGGTGATGGGGTGGGAGGACGCGCTGAGCGGGGTCGAGCTGGCCGGGCGTTCCCTGGTGATCCGCTCGCCGTCGGAGGTCGCCGGGTACGAGTACCGCCTGCAGTGGACCTGGGACCGGGACCAGCGGGCCATGCTCCTCACCCACGACGAGATGCTGCGCACCGGCCCGCGCGAGCCCTCCCGGCACCCGTCGGCCTCCACCGGCGGTTCCCGGTCCCAGGTCCACTGCAGGCGGTACTCGTACCC
>NZ_JAIGQA010000062.1:0-37438 GCF_019733245.1 Streptomyces sp. WAC04114 | reverse complement strand
GGGTGGGCGGGACCGCCGGATCCGGCATGGTGTGCGTTCCCTCCATCCAGCACCGGCTCCAATGGATGAAACGTACACTTCGCAGTCGCTTTCCGGCCACCTAAGGTCAGTCCTCGTCAGCCACCGGCGACACCGATCGAAGGAGGCCCTCATGGCCGTCGACTACGCCGTCATCGTCGTGTATCTGGCCGCCATGCTGGCCATGGGCTGGTGGGGCATGCGCCGCGCCCGCTCCAAGAGCGAGTTCCTCGTGGCCGGCCGCCGCCTCGGCCCGGCCATGTACTCCGGCACGATGGCCGCGATCGTCCTCGGCGGCGCCTCCACCATCGGCGGTGTGGGCCTCGGCTACCAGTACGGCCTGTCCGGCGCCTGGATGGTCTTCACCATCGGCCTCGGCCTGCTCGCCCTGTCCGTCTTCTTCTCCGCCCGCATCGCCCGGCTGAAGGTCTACACCGTCTCCGAGATGCTCGACCTGCGCTACGGCGGCGGCCGCGCCGGGATCATCTCCGGTGTCGTCATGTGGGCCTACACGCTGATGCTCGCGGTGACCTCGACCATCGCCTACGCCACGATCTTCGATGTCCTGTTCGACATGAACCGCATGGTCGCCATCGTCCTCGGCGGCTCGATCGTCGTCGCGTACTCCACCCTCGGCGGCATGTGGTCGATCACCCTGACCGACATGGTGCAGTTCGTCGTGAAGACCATCGGCGTGCTGCTCCTGCTGCTGCCCATCGCCGTCGTGAAGGCGGGCGGGTTCAGCGAGATGAAGGCGCAGCTGCCCACCGAGTACTTCGACCCGCTGGGCATCGGCGGCGAGACGATCTTCACCTACGTGCTGATCTACACCTTCGGCATGCTCATCGGGCAGGACATCTGGCAGCGCGTCTTCACCGCCCGCGGCGACAGCACCGCCAAGTGGGGCGGCACCGTCGCCGGCACCTACTGCCTCGCCTACGCCCTCGCCGGTGCCGTCATCGGCACCGCGGCCAAGGTGCTGTACCCCAAGCTCGGCAGCCCGGACGACGCCTTCGCCACCATCGTCAAGGACGAACTGCCCGTCGGCGTGCGCGGCCTGGTGCTGGCCGCCGCCCTCGCCGCGGTGATGTCGACGTCCTCCGGCGCGCTGATCGCCTGCGCGACCGTCGCCAACAACGACATCTGGTCCCGGCTGCGGGGCCTCGGCAAGGCACCGGCCGGAAACGCGGACGACCACGACGAGGTGAAGGGCAACCGTCTCTTCATCCTGATCATGGGGCTCGCGGTCATCTGCACGGCCATCGCGATCGACAACGTCGTGGAGGCCCTGACCGTCGCCTACAACCTCCTCGTCGGCGGACTGCTGGTGCCGATCCTGGGCGGGCTGGTCTGGAAGCGCGGCACCGTGTACGGCGCCCTCGCCTCCGTCGTGGCCGGCGGACTCGCGGTCGTCGTGCTGATGGCGGCCTACGGCATCCTCGCCAACGAGCCGGTCTACTACGGCCTGCTGGCCTCCCTCGCCGCCTACGTGGTCGTCTCCCTGGCCACCCCCGCCACCGACGCCGCCGTCCTCACCGCCTGGCGCGACCGTCTCGCGGGCCGGCCTTCCGAACTCGCGTCCGAACCGGCCCCCGTCTCCCAGTAGAGTCGTAGACCAAGCGGTGCATAGCAGTGCAGACGCGATGAAGCGTAGGAAAGAGAGCATTTCTTCATGAGCAGCAACGAGACTCCGCGCGGGCCCGTCGACTCCTCCCGCGTCCCCCGGTACGCGGGGCCGGCGACCTTCGCCCGGCTGCCCCGGCTGGACGAGGTCGGCCGGGCCGATGTCGCCGTCGTGGGCGTGCCGTTCGACTCGGGCGTCTCGTACCGGCCGGGCGCCCGCTTCGGCGGCAACGCGATCCGTGAGGCGTCCCGGCTGCTGCGCCCGTACAACCCGGCGCAGGACGCCTCCCCGTTCGCCCTCGCCCAGGTCGCGGACGGCGGCGACATCGCCGTGAACCCGTTCAACATCAACGAGGCCGTCGAGACCGTCGAGGCCGCCGCCGACGACCTGCTCGGCACCGGCGCCCGCATGATGACCCTCGGCGGCGACCACACCATCGCGCTGCCGCTGCTGCGCTCGGTGGCGAAGAAGCACGGCCCGGTCGCCCTGCTGCACTTCGACGCCCACCTCGACACCTGGGACACCTACTTCGGCGCCGAGTACACGCACGGCACCCCGTTCCGCCGCGCGGTCGAGGAGGGCATCCTCGACACCTCCGCCCTGTCCCACGTCGGCACCCGCGGCCCGCTCTACGGCAAGCAGGACCTGACCGACGACGAGAAGATGGGCTTCGGCATCGTCACCTCCGCCGACGTCTACCGGCGCGGCGCCGACGAGGTCGCCGACCAGCTCCGCCAGCGCATCGGCGACCGGCCGCTGTACATCTCCATCGACATCGACTGCCTCGACCCGGCCCACGCCCCCGGCACCGGCACCCCCGAGGCCGGCGGCATGACCTCCCGCGAACTGCTGGAGATCCTGCGCGGCCTGGCATCCTGCAACCTGGTGTCGGCCGACGTCGTCGAGGTGGCCCCCGCGTACGACCACGCGGAGATCACGTCGGTGGCCGCGTCCCACACCGCCTACGAACTGACCACGATCATGTCGCGCCAGATCGCCGCGGCCCGGAAGGACTCGGAAGCGAAGTGACTCACGACCACGACCTGGTGCTGCGCCCCACGCCCGCCCAGACGGAGGCCGCCCTCAATCCTCCTCCCGGCCGCAACGGCGGAGACCTGGTCGTGGAGACGCTGGCCGGGCTCGGCGCGACGACCGTCTTCGGACTGCCCGGCCAGCACGCGCTCGGCATGTTCGACGCGCTGCGCCGCTCGGACCTGAGGTACATCGGCCTGCGGGTGGAGAACAACGCCGGGTTCGCCGCGGACGCCTACGGCCGGATCACCGGTGAGGCCGCGCCGCTGCTGCTGTCCACCGGCCCGGGGGCCCTGACCTCCCTGGCCGCTCTCCAGGAGGCGGCGGCGGCCTCCGCGCCCGTGCTGGCGATCAGCAGCCAGGTCCCGACGGCGGGCCTGGGCGGCGGCCGGCACGGCTACCTCCACGAACTCCCGGACCAGGCCGCCTCGTTCCGCGGCGTGGTCAAGTCCGTCCACACCGTCCGCACCCAGTCCCAGATCCCCTCCGCGATCGAGGCGGCCTGGACGTCGGCGCTGACCGTCCCGCACGGCCCGGTGTGGGTGGAGATCCCGCAGGACGTGCTGCTCGCCGAGACGGCGATCCCGGTCGTGACCGGCGGCGACGCCTTCCCCGAGGAGCTGCCGCCGCGCCCCGAACTGACCGCAGTGGCCGCCCACTTGCTGTCTCATGCCGAACGCCCGGCGATCATCGCGGGCGGGGGAGTGGTCCGGGCGGACGCCTCCGGCAAGCTGCGGCAGCTCGCCGAGCTGATCCAGGCACCGGTGGTCACCACCCCCGGCGGCAAGGGCGCGTTCCCCTGGAACCACCCGCTGTCGCTCCAGTCGTGGATCGAGGACCGGCACACCACCGACTTCCTGGAGGATGCCGACGTCCTCCTGGTCGTCGGCTCCGGCCTCGGTGAACTCTCCTCGAACTACCACACGTTCAAGCCACGCGGCCGGGTCGTCCAGATCGAGGCCGACCTCGGCAAGCTGGAGTCCAACCACCCGGCGCTGGGCATCCACGCGGATGCCCGCCTCGCGTTGCAGGCGCTGCTGGAGACGGCGCCGGCCCGTGAGGACGCGACGGCCGAGGACCGGGTCCGGGAGGTCCTGGCGAAGGTCGGCGAGCGCCTCGCGTCCCAGGAACTCACCCTGGAGCAGGACGTGCTGGCGTCCGTCCGCAGCGCGCTCCCCGCGAATTCCCCGTCCTTCTGGGACATGACGATCCTGGCGTACTGGGCCTGGTCGGCCTTCGACGCCAAGGGTCCCAACCACATGCACTCCGCCCAGGGTGCGGGCGGCCTCGGCTACGCCTTCCCCGCGGCACTGGGCGCGGCGGCGGCCGATCCGACCCGGCCGGTCCTCGCCGTCTCCGGCGACGGCGGGGCCCTGTACTCCATCGCCGAGCTGGCGACGGCCCGCCAGTACGACCTGAACGTCACCTGGCTCATCGTGGACGACGGCGGCTACGGCATCCTGCGCGAGTACATGAACGACGCCTTCGGCGAGGCGACCGCGACGGAACTGGCCCGGCCCGACTACGTGGCCCTTGCGGAGTCCTTCGGCGTCCCCGGGGTCCGGACGACCCCGGAGACCCTGGAGCAGGACCTCGCCAAGGCGCTCGCGGAGCCCGGGCCTTCGGTGGTCCTGCTCCCGGCCGTGCTGCGGATGTTCGCGCCGACGCACCTGGGGTGAGCGAGGTCCCGGCGGACTTCAGGCCGTCGCGGACCATCGCGGCGACGATGAGGACGTGGCGGTCGGCGGCCGTCCCGCGTGCCCCTGGGCGTGAGGGATCCCGCCCCCCACCTGCTCACTGATCAGGAACGGTCAGTGGAACCAGAAGAGCAGCGTGTCCGGGTTGGTCCCGAGCTGCCGCGCGCTCTCCCACTCCTGCGCCTCGAACCGCATGGCGTCGATGAACCGGCGGGCCGCGCCCCGGAATTCGGGGTCGAGGCGGTCCAGTACGCGCGTGTAGGCCTCGGCGAGGTCGGCGGCACGGCCGGCCGGCAGCGTGCCGATCGCGGGCACCGCGTCGCCGGGGTGGGGCAGCCGCAGCGGCGGGCCGCTGAACAGGAACGTGCCCGGAAGGAGGTCGAACGGCACGCCGTGCCGGGCCAGTTCGTCGTCCATGGCGCGGAACCACACCGGCCGGCGCCAGGCGCCGAGGTCGGTGGGGTCGGAGAAGTGCGCCGCTACGGCCTGGTAGAAGGCGTAGCTGTACGCGGGGCAGAGATCGGTGCTCGGGGTGCCGTCGATCAGCTCGTCCAGGGCCCGGCTGATGGAGACGTCGAGGTCGATGCCCTGCTCCCGGAAGCGGGCATCGGTGCGCTCGCACTCCGTGCGCACCCGGGCGAGTGTGCGCTCCTGCCGCTCGGTCCGCTCCACTGCCGTGAGCAGCCGCACCACCGTTCTCATGTCGCCGGTGCTCATCTCGAGGCAGTAGCCCACCGCTGCGTTTCCCTTCACCCGTTCGCCGGACACCGGTGTACATGATCGGGGACGCGGGAACGGCCCCGGACCGAGTGGCCGGGGCCGTTCGACGGTGTGCGGGCGCGTCGGGTCGGCTGACGTCGGACGCGTCCAGGCGGTAGACGGCCGACTGGCCGGACTGCGAAGAGGATTCGGAGCCGTTGCCGGAGTCCGTACTCGTACTGTTGCTGTAGTCGCTCTCCTTCATCGCGGTGCTGCGCCAGGCCTTCCGGCTCGGCCTCCGGTAACGACTCGTACAAGCCTTCACCACCCCTACAACCATTCGCCCGGGTCCGGAAGTCATGGGTGGCATGACTTCTGGGATATCCCGCCGCGCGAGAGTGCTCGCGGCGGCCGTGGGTACGGGCGTTCTCGTGCCGCTCGTCGCCACCGCCACCCCCGCCGCCGCTGCCCCGCCGGCCGTGACCTGCACGTCCGCCAAGGCCGGGCTCGCCGCCAAGCTGAAGAAGGACATCACCGCCGCGCTCGCCACCCGCAAGGGCACGGTCGCCGTCGGCCTCTACGACCGCAGCACCAACACCACCTGCACCCTGCGCGCGAGTTCCGCCTACGACTCGGCCAGTGTCGTCAAGGTCACCGTCCTCGCCGCGCTGCTGTGGGACGCGAAGAAGACGAACCGGTACCTCACCGACCGTGAGAACACCCTCGCGAAGGCGATGATCACCAAGTCGGACAACGCGGCGACCTCCACGCTGTGGAAGCAGCTCGGCATGACGAAGATCAAGGGCTTCCTCAGCGCCGCCGGCATGACCCAGACCAAGCCCGGCGCGAACGGCTACTGGGGTCTGACGCAGATCACCGTCACCGACGAGCAGAAGCTGCTGAAGCTCCTCACCGCCAAGAACGCGGTCCTCAGCGACAACTCCCGCGCCTACATCGTCAAGCTGATGGGCCAGGTCGTCTCGTCCCAGCGCTGGGGCACCCCGTACGGAGTGCCCGCGGGCGTCTCGGTGGCCGTCAAGAACGGCTGGCTGCAGCGCTCCACGAACGGCTGGCGGGTGCACAGCGTCGGCGCGTTCAAGGGCGGCGGCCACGACTACGTGATGACCGTGCTGTCCCACGGCAACAGCACGATGAACTACGGCATCGCCACCATCCAGGCCGTGGCAAAGGTCATCCACAAGGATCTGGCGGCGAGCTGACGGGCCCTAGCCGAGGACGTCCAGGAACCTCCTGACGATGGCGAGGATGGTGTAGAGCGCGGGGGGAAGAATGTTTTCCATATCCGGGCAAACGATCACAAGGCGGGCGAATGGCTCTCCGTGTGACCGACTCACCGGAACGGCCGACTCGGCAGAACGGCCGCCCTTCCCCCGGTCACATCTCCCAGCCCAGCAGCGGAACACGGACCCCGGTGAGCAGGGCCAGAGCCAGCACCGCCGACAGCAGCAGCACCGCGGCGAGCCGCACGACGGCGAGGGCGTCCACGAAGGTGCGCAGCGGCTGCCAGGGCAGCAGACGCAGCGACCAGGTCACCGGCACCGAGACCGCGAGGAGCAGGGCCAGGTGCGCGATCTCCGCATCTCCGGACATCTGGCGCGGCGCGCTCGGATCGAGGTCGTATCCCTCCGCGTACATGCCGAAGGCGAGCAATCGCCAGCACAGGGCCGCGCACAGCGCCGCCACACTCTCGGCGGCCGCGAAGCGCGGCCGCCGCGACACCTGGACGAACGAGGGCACCATGATCAGGGACCCTAGTCCGGTCCTAGGTCCTCGGTCGGGTGTTCCTCCTTCCTTGGTCGGTCGGGCGGCGCCGCGGGATGAAATCCGCCCCCGCGCATGTTGACGCCTTCCGGCAGCTCAGGACGGACGGAAGGCACCGGTGTGACACCGAAACGGGGATGGGCACGACGACTGTGGGCCTATGCGTGGCGCCACCCGAAGGACGTCGTACTCGCCCTCGGATCCTCGCTGGCCGGCATGGCCGTGATGGCCCTCGTCCCGCTGATCACCAAGGTGATCATCGACGACGTCGTCAGCGACCACACCAGGGACATGACCACCTGGGCCGGCCTTCTCGTCGCCGCCGCCCTGGTCGTCTACGTCCTCACCTACGTCCGCCGCTACTACGGCGGCCGTCTCGCCCTCGACGTCCAGCACGACCTGCGGACCGAGATGTACGGCACGATCACCCGGCTCGACGGCCGCCGCCAGGACGAGCTGTCCACCGGCCAGGTCGTCGGCCGCGCCACCAGCGACCTCCAGCTGATCCAGGGCCTGCTCTTCATGCTCCCGATGACCATCGGGAACTTCATGCTCTTCCTGATCTCCCTGGTGATCATGGCGTGGCTGTCCGTGCCGCTCACCCTGGTCGCCCTGGCCGTCGCCCCCGCCCTGTGGTGGATCGCCAAGCGCAGCCGCACCCGGCTGCACCCCTCCACCTGGTACGCCCAGGCCCAGGCCGCCGCCGTCGCCGGCGTGGTCGACGGCGCCGTCAGCGGCGTGCGTGTGGTGAAGGGCTTCGGGCAGGAGGAGCAGGAGACCGGCAAGCTCCGGGAGGTCGGCCGCCGGCTGTTCGCGGGCCGGCTGCGCACCATCCGCCTGAACTCCGTCTACACCCCGGCCCTCCAGGCCGTCCCCGCGCTCGGCCAGGTCGCCATGCTCGCGCTCGGCGGCTGGCTCGCGGTGCGCGGGCACATCACGCTCGGCACGTTCGTCGCCTTCTCCACCTATCTCGCCCAGCTGGTCGGCCCGGTCCGCATGCTCGCGGTGGTGCTCACCGTCGGCCAGCAGGCCCGCGCCGGCACCGAGCGCGTCCTGGAGCTGATCGACACCGAGCCGTCGATCGAGGACGGCCACAAGGACCTGCCCGCCGACGCCCCGGCGACGGTCGAGTTCGACGACGTCTCCTTCGGCTACGACGCCGACCGTCCGGTCCTCGACGGGCTGAGTTTCGAGATCCGTCCGGGCGAGACCCTCGCCGTGGTCGGTTCCTCCGGCTCCGGCAAGTCCACGGTCTCCCTCCTGCTGCCGCGCTTCTACGACGTCACCCGCGGGGCCGTCCTGGTCGGCGGGCACGATGTGCGCGAGCTGACGACACAGTCGCTGCGCGCCGCGATCGGCCTCGTCCCCGAGGACTCCTTCCTCTTCTCCGACACGGTCCGCAACAACATCGCCTACGGCCGCCCGGACGCCACCCAGGAGGAGATCGAGAAGGCCGCCCGCGCCGCCCAGGCGGACCGTTTCATCGCCGAGCTGCCCGACGGCTACGACACCACCGTCGGCGAGCACGGCCTCACCCTCTCCGGCGGACAGCGCCAGCGCGTCGCCCTGGCCCGCGCCATTCTCAGCGACCCGCGCCTGCTGGTCCTGGACGACGCGACCTCCGCCGTGGACGCGCGGGTCGAGCACGAGATCCACGAGGCCCTGAAGGGCGTCATGCGGGGCCGTACGACCCTGCTGATCGCGCACCGCCGCTCCACCCTGAACCTCGCCGACCGGATCGCCGTCCTGGACGGCGGCCGCCTCGCCGACATCGGCACCCACGAAGAGCTCCAGGAGCGCTCCGCCCTCTACCGGCGCCTGCTCACCGACCCCGACGAGCTGGGTGCGGTCTCCCCGGGCCACACCCAGCCCGCCTGCCCCCGGGAGGACACCTCCGTAAGGGACGAGCTCGACGCCGAGTTCGACGCCGAGCGCGGCGTCACCCCGCGGCTGTGGACCGGTGACCGCGAGCGCAAGGACTCCGCCCTCGCGGAGAGCCCCGCCACCCCCGAGCTGCTCGCCCAGGTCGAGGCGCTCCCCCCGGCCACCGACGTCCCCGACGTCGACGAGGCGAAGGCCGTCCAGCCGGAGGAGTCCTACGGCCTGCGCCGGCTGCTGCGCGGCTTCGGGCTGCCGCTGCTGGTCAGCCTCGCCCTGGTCGCCACCGACGCGGGCATGGGCCTGCTGCTGCCGGTGCTGATCCGGCACGGCATCGACTCGGGCGTCACCCAGGCCGCGCTCGGCGCGGTGTGGGCGGCGGCCCTGCTCGGGCTGCTGACGGTGGTCGTGCAATGGGCGGCCCAGATCGGCGAGACCCGGATGACCGGCCGCACCGGCGAGCGGGTCCTGTACTCGCTGCGGCTGAAGATCTTCTCCCAGCTCCAGCGCCTCGGGCTCGACTACTACGAGCGCGAGCTGACCGGGCGGATCATGACCCGGATGACGACCGACGTGGACGCGCTGTCGACGTTCCTCCAGACGGGCCTGGTCACGGCCTTCGTCTCGGTCGTCACCTTCTTCGGGATCATGGTCGCCCTGCTCGTGATCGACGTGCAGCTGGCGCTGGTCGTCTTCGCCACGCTGCCGCCGCTGATCATCGCCACGTTCTTCTTCCGCCGGGCGAGCGTGAAGGCGTACGAGCTGGCCCGCGAACGCGTGTCGGTGGTCAACGCCGACCTCCAGGAGTCGGTGTCCGGGCTGCGGATCGTGCAGGCCTTCCGGCGCGAGCGGGACGGCGGGCGGCGGTTCACCGAGCGCAGCCACAGCTACCGCGAGGCCCGCATCCGGGGCCAGTGGCTGATCTCGGTGTACTTCCCGTTCGTGCAGTTCCTCTCCTCGGTGGCCGCGGCGGCCGTGCTGATCGTGGGCGGGGCCCGGGTCGACGACGGGACCCTCGCGATCGGCTCGCTGGTGGCGTACCTGCTCTACATCGACCTGTTCTTCGCGCCCGTGCAGCAGCTCTCCCAGGTCTTCGACGGCTACCAGCAGGCGACCGTGTCGCTGGGCCGCATCCAGGAGCTGCTCCGGGAGCCGACGTCGACGAAGTCCGCCGACGAGCCCCTGGAGGTCCTGTCGCTGCGGGGCGAGATCGCCTTCGAGGACGTGCGCTTCGCCTACGGCGACGATGAAGAGGCCCTGGGCGGAGTCGACCTGCGCATCCCCGCCGGGCAGACCGTCGCCTTCGTCGGCGAGACCGGCGCGGGCAAGTCGACCCTCGTCAAGCTCGTGGCCCGCTTCTACGACCCCACCGGCGGCCGCGTCACCGTCGACGGCACCGATCTGCGGGCCCTCGACCTCACCTCGTACCGGCACCGTCTGGGGGTCGTCCCGCAGGAGGCGTACCTCTTCCAGGGGACCGTCCGCGACGCCATCGCCTACGGCCGCCCGGACGCCACCGACGCCCAGGTCGAGGCGGCCGCCCGGGCGGTCGGCGCGCACGACATGATCGCCACCCTGGACGGCGGGTACTTGCATGAGGTCGCCGAGCGTGGGCGCAATCTGTCCGCCGGGCAGCGCCAGCTGATCGCGCTGGCCCGCGCCGAATTGGTCGACCCGGACGTGCTGCTGCTCGACGAGGCCACGGCCGCGCTGGACCTGGCCACGGAGGCCCAGGTCAACCAGGCCACCGACCGGCTCGCGGGCCGCCGCACCACCCTCGTCGTCGCCCACCGCCTCACCACCGCCGCCCGCGCCGACCGGGTCGTCGTCATGGACCACGGCCGGGTCGTCGAGGACGGCACGCACGAGGAACTCCTCGCGCGCGAGGGCCGGTACGCGGAGCTGTGGCGTACGTTCATCGGCGCACCCGAGCCGGAGGAGCCGGTCGGCGCGTCCCGCTGACGGCGTCGCCACGCCGCGTTTTCATAACACTCGTGCAACCGTCCGACATACGTCATGCGTCCGTACAGGCGTACGCCGATGGTCGCGGAGGACGCGGTACGGGAGGACGACAGTGCACAGTGGAGCGATACGCCGGCGGCTCGCGCTCGGGCTGGCCGTGCTGACCGCGTCCGGACTGCTCGCCGTCGTGGCGCCGGGTGACGCACACGCCGCCGGCGCGCTCTGCCCCGGCCGCAAGGTCCGCACCCTGCCGTTCTCCACCGGGACCGTGCTCGTCTACAAGCGCGGCGGCTACGTCTGCGCCGTCACCCTCCCCAAGAGGCCCGGCGCCCCGCGGAAGATGTCGGTGAGCGTGCAGGCGCGCGGCAACCGTCCCGTCGTCGACGCGGGCAGGTACGCCCACCACGCGGGTCCGGTGACCGTGCACGCCGGGCGCCGCTGCGTCTGGCTCAAGGGGCAGGTCGGCAGGGGGAAGTACAGCTCCGGCTGGATCCTCTGCTGACACCCGCGCCCGGTGAACACGCCCCCGCGCACAGGGTTTTCCCTATGTCCCCTGGTGCTCCGGTGAGTTGGTCCGCTAGCTTCCGGCGCACATCTGTCTCACAGGGGAGTGCGCATGCGCAAGGCGCTCAGATGGCTGCTGGCGCTCACGGTGCTCATAGGCACACTGGGCACGGCGGGAGCGGCCACCGCCGCCGACGCCGCCGGCACCACCGACATCAAGGAGAGGCTGCTCTCCATACCGGGCATGAGCCTGGTCGAGGAGAAGCCGTACACCGGCTACCGCTTCTTCGTCCTGAACTACACGCAGCCGGTCGACCACCACAAGCCTTCCAAGGGCACGTTCCAGCAGCGCATCACCGTGCTGCACAAGGACGTCTCGCGCCCGACGGTGTTCTTCACCAGCGGCTACAACGTCTCCACCACGCCCCGCCGCAGCGAGCCGACCCAGATCGTGGACGGCAACCAGGTCTCCCTGGAGTACCGCTTCTTCACCCCCTCCCGGCCCGCCCCGGCCGACTGGTCCAAGCTGGACATCTGGCAGGCGGCCAGCGACCAGCACCGCGTCTACAAGGCCCTGAAAGGCATCTACGCGAAGAACTGGATCTCCACCGGCGGTTCGAAGGGCGGCATGACCGCCACCTACTACGAGCGCTTCTACCCGCGGGACATGGACGGCGTCGTCGCCTATGTCGCCCCCAACGACGTGGTGAACAAGGAGGACTCGGCCTACGACCGCTTCTTCGCCCGCGTCGGAACCAAGGAGTGCCGCGACAAGCTGAACGCCGTGCAGCGCGAGGCGCTGGTGCGCCGCGAGCCGCTGGAGAAGAAGTACGCGGCCTTCGCGCAGGAGAACGGCCTCACCTTCACCACCATCGGCAGCCTGGACAAGGCCTACGAGGCGACCGTCCTCGACTACGTGTGGGGCTTCTGGCAGTACAGCCTGCTGGCCGACTGCGACCAGATCCCGGCCGACGCCAAGAACGCCACCGACGAGGCCATCTGGGACTCCGTCGACACGATCTCCGGCTTCTCCGCCTACGCCGACCAGGGCCTGACCACGTACACGCCGTACTACTACCAGGCCGGCACCCAGCTCGGCGCGCCGACCATCCACTTCCCGCACGTCGAGAAGCGGTACATCCGCTACGGCTACCAGCCGCCGCGCAACTTCGTCCCCCGGGACATCCCGATGAAGTTCCAGCCGTCGGCGATGCGCGACGTGGACACCTGGGTCCGGCACAACGCCCGGCAGATGCTGTTCGTCTACGGCCAGAACGACCCGTGGGGCGCTGAGCCCTTCCGCGTCGGCAAGGGCGCCAAGGACTCCTACGTCATGACCGCCCCCGGCATGAACCACGGCGCCAACGTCGCGGGCCTGGTGCCCGAGCAGAAGGCCCTGGCCACCGCCCGCATCCTCGACTGGGCCGGTGTCGCCCCCAGCGCGGTGCAGGCCGACCCGCAGGCGGCCAAGCCGCTGGCGAAGTTCGACGCCAAGCTCGACAAGCGGGACGTGCAGCGTGAGATGACGCTGCGCCCGTAACCGCCCGCCGCGGTGCACCCGACCGCCCCTCGCCTCCGGGACCGAGGGGCGGTTCGCATGTCCCTGCGCCCGAGGGTGAATGCTCCGTACGGTGACCGGATGGACAGTTCCGTCGTCTTCAACGTCGTGACCACGGCCATCGCCGTCGTCGCAGTGGTGACCTCCATTGTGTTCAGCGTCCGGCAGGCCCGCACCGCGAAGCACGCCAACCACATATCGGTGCTGGCCGATCTGCTCAGGGAGTTCCGGTCCGCGGAGTTCCACGAGCAGCACGACTACGTGTGCACCCGCCTCGGAGCCGAGCACGACCCGGCCGACGGAGTACGCGGGTTACCTGCCGAGGCCAAGGCGGCCTTCTGCAGCGTCGTGTACTACTACCAGTCGTTCGCCAACCTCGCCGTCTTCGGCCTGCTCGACCAGACCCTGCTGGTCACGGTCCTGCGCACCCGGATCGTCTCGGTCTGGAAGGCCGTCCGGCCGTTCGTGGAGCGGGAGAGGGAGCTGCGGGGCGAGGGCACCAGCGGAACCTATCTGTCGTCCTTCGAGGAACTGGCCCGACTGGCGGCAGAGCTGCCCCCCGAGCACGTCCGCGACCAGATGGCCGAGGCCCGGCGGCGACTGTCACGCAGGGGGCTGTTGGGCTGAACCGGGGGTTGGCCGACGCCCGCTCACAACGGCCGGGCACATCCCACCGGCCGCTTCCCGCCCAGCCGGACGTACAGCGCGGTCGAGCCGGGGCAGTCGGCCCGCTCGGCGACCGCCTCGATCACCTTGTACTGCGGATCGCGCCGTCCCGTGCCGTCGCAGGCGGTCTCGCGGACCTGCCCGTCGCCGGAGCCGTAGACGCAGTCGCCGACGATCGTGCGGGGCCCGCCCCCGCCGCCCGGGTCACCGGGGTGCGGCGGCTGGAGGTTGCGCATACAGGCGTAGCCCCGCGGGACCGCCCCGTCGCCGTCCTCGTCGGATCCGGGCCGCTGCTCGCTGATGTGCAGCACGAAGTCGGTGGTCGACGGGCAGCGCGGCCCGTCCCGCACCGTGCCGTCGTGCCGTGCCGCGACCCGGGCCGCCGCCCGCTCACCGGCGCACGGCACCTCGGTGAAGCTGGTCGTGCCGAACGAACTGCACTCGCCGACCCCGAGGAAGACCGCCCCGAACCCCGACGGCCGGGTCGGTGCCGGCGACACCGGGGCCCTCTCCCCGGCCCTCCCGCTCGTCTGCTCGGTCAGCCGGCCGTCCTCCGCCACGCCTCCCGCCGGACTCTGGCAGCCGGTCAGCAACGCGCCGAGCAGGACCAGGAGCCCACAGACCACCCCCACACCACTTCGCTCACGCATCGCCGTACCCCCCCGAGTGTGCTCGCCAAGCGTGACCCGCCGTAGCGGGCGCACGCCAGGCACACGGGGCGGTTTGCGCCTGTTGGGGGTGGTGCGCCCGGGCTGTGGCGTACGTCTAGTACGACAGTCCGTAGCCGACGGGGTACAACACCTGCTCCGGATCATCCGCCCGCTGCACCGGCACCGGCAGCTTCCCGCGTGGCTTCACCCGCCCGGCGATCACTCGTGCGGCGGACCGCAGTTCGACGTCGGTCCAGGAGTAGGCGGCCAGACAGGCCGGCGCGGACGGCAGCTGGGCCACGTCGTAGGGGTTGCGGATCGCCACCGCCACGACCGGCCGCCCGGTCGCCACGAGCTGCTCCACCAGCGTCTTCTGGGCGCTGCCCGCGGTGACGTTGTACGTGGCGGCCACCACCGCGTCCGCCTCCCGCGCCGCCGCGACCGCCTTCGCGATCGTCGCCGCCGACGGGGCCGTGCCGGTGGACAGCGCCGTGGCGGTGAAGCCCAGTTCGCTCAGCGCGCCCGCGAGCACGCCCGTGGGCGGTCCCGTCGTGCCGGACGGCGACGCCGGGTCCGCCCCGACGACCAGCACCCTGGGGTACCGGCGGCGCGACAGCGGCAGCAGCCGCCCCTCGTTGACGAGCAGCGTGGTCGTCCGCTCGGCGATCCGGTCGGCCGCCGCCAGATGCGCCCGGGTCCCGACGGTCCGGTCGACCCCGCCGTGGCCGACGTACGGCGAACGGAACAGTCCCAGCTTGGACTTCAGCCGCAGCACCCGCAGGATCGACGCGTCGAGCCGGGCCTCGGTGAGCTCGCCCTCGCGCACGGCGGTCAGGACGGCGTTCCAGGCGAGGTCGAGGTCGGGCGGGTTGAGCAGCTGGTCCACGCCCGCCTTCAGGGCGAGCACCGGCACCCGGGCGTCGCCGTACTTGCTGCGCACACCCTCCATGCCGAGCGAGTCGGTGACCACGACTCCGTCGTAGCCGAGGCGTTCGCGCAGGATGCCGGTGAGGATCGGGCGGGAGAGGGTGGCCGGGTCGCCGGAGTCGTCGAGAGCCGGGACCATCAGGTGCGCGGTCATGATCGAGTCGATGCCGGCGGCGATCGCCGCCTTGAACGGCGGTGCGTCGAGCTTCTCCCACAGCTCCCGGCTGTGCGTGATGGTGGGGAAGCCGGTGTGGCTGTCGACGTTGGTGTCCCCGTGCCCGGGAAAGTGCTTGGCGGTCGCGGCGACCCCGGACCCCTGGTACCCGGCGACCTCGGCGGCCACCAGCGCGGACACCGCCCGCGGGTCGGCGCCGAAGGACCGTACGCCGATGACCGGGTTGGCCGGGTTGACGTTCACGTCGGCCACGGGGGAGTAGTCCTGCCGGATGCCCATCGCCCGCAGCTCGGCGCCCGCGATCCGGCCGAGCGTCCGGGCGTCGGAGCGCGACCCGCCCGCTCCGACGGCCATGGCCCCCGGGAACAGCGTCGCGGGCTTGCCCACCCGGGTGACGATCCCGTGCTCCTGGTCGGTGGAGATGAGCACGGGCAGCCCGCGCGGCAGCTCCAGGGAGGCCTTCTGGATGCCGTTGGAGAGGTCGGCGACCTGGTGCGGCTCGCGGGTGTTGTGCGCCCAGGCGAAGTAGATGATGCCGCCGACCCGGTACTTCGCCAGCAGCTCGGCGGCCGTGCGGACCCCGATCTCCTTGAGGTTGGCGTCGATGTCGGCCTGGTCGGGGGCGGTGGCGGAGTGGCCGTAGACCCGCATCACGAAGAGCTGGCCGACCTTCTCCTCCAGCGTCATGCGGGAGACGAGGGCGCGCAGCCGGCCGTCGTCCGGGGCGGCGGCGTGCGCGGGCCCGGCGGCCGCGAGGGCGGCGGTGACGCCGGCCGTGGCGGCGAGGACGGTGCGTCTGGAGGGCTGGGCGGTGTTTCCCGTGCTTCCCGTGCCGGTGTCGTGCACGTGCGCTCCTTCCGGAGGTGATCCGCTCGGATCCACTGAAGGAAACTTCCAAGAGGTCACCAATATCCGGGAAGTTTCTGCCAGTCAAGGGAGCGCGCAGCAACCGCGAAGGACCGCCACCGGCGCGGTTGGAGGGGGGCGCGCCGATGGCGGTGGGGCCGCCTGCCGCGGTACGGCGGAGAGGGTGGTCAGCGATCGCAGCCAGTGGCGAGGGCCGACACCGCACCGCGGTGACTCTCCGGCGGCCTGCGATTGGACGGCGACGGTCCGGGCCGGGTTCCCGACTCGGCGCGGAATTCCGCAAGTCGGTACGCGGGAGGAACCAGGGGCTCAACGGGGCGGATGAGCCGCCACCTTCGGCCACTGCTCGCCGAGCACCCGGACGCACTCCGCGATGGCCGGACGCCGCGCCGCCCCCGCCCGCCACAGCGCGTACAGCCGCCGCACCGGCATCGGATCGAGCGGCACCTCCACCACCCCGGCGGGCAGCGGCCCGCGCCCCAGCCTCGGGATGAGCGCCACCCCGAGCCCGGCCGCGACCAGGGCGACGAGGGTGGGGTTCTCGTCGGCCTGGTGGACGATGTCCGGCTCGTGCCCGGCCGTGCGCAGCGTCCGCAGCAGCCAGTCGTGGCAGACCCGCCCCGGCGGCTGGCAGATCCACCGCTCGCCGCCGAGCTCCTCGCGCCGTACGGCCGTCCGCCCGGCGAAGGGATGCCCCGCGGGGACCAGCAGATCGCACAGGTCGTCCCCGAGGAGCGCCTGCTCCAGGCCCGGCGGGGCGGGCAGCGGCGCGATGTCCCAGTCGTGCGCGACGGCGAGGTCCACGGCGCCCTTCGCCACCAGGTCGACCGACAGATGCGGGTCGACCTCGGAGAGCCGGGCGTCCAGGGCGGGATGCCTGTGGCCCAGCTCGGCCAGCACACCCGGCATCAGCCCACGCGCCGCCGACGCGAACGCGGCGATCGTCAGCCGCCCGGCCGGCCGGCCCCGCCGCTCCTCCAGTTCGGTCTCCGCGCGCTCCACGATCGCCAGCAACTCCTGGGCCGTCACCACCAGTTGCCGGGCCTCGTCGGTGAGCCGCACGCCCCGCCCCTCCCGCTCCAGCAGCACGGTCCGGGTCTCCCGCTCCAGCTTGGCGATCTGCTGGGACACCGCGGAGGGCGTGTACCCGAGGGCGAGGGCGGCGGCCCCGACGGTGCCGTGCACGGAGACGGCGTGCAGGGCGCGCAGCCGCTGGAGGTCGAGCACGGGGTGCCCCTTTCCGCTGAACGGGCCGCTCAGGGTTCTGCTTAGCGATGCTTCATCCAATCATGCAGCAATCATCGCTGGTGCTTCACGGTCGCGGGGCGTGATGCTCGGCGCATGCGCCCGTCACACCTCGCCCTCGCCGTCCTGGTCGCCGCGGTCTGGGGCGTCAACTTCACGGTCATCGAGATCGGCCTGGACCACTTCCCGCCGCTGCTCTTCTCCGCCCTGCGCTTCCTGGCGGCGGCGCTCCCCGCGGTGTTCCTCGTGGGCCGCCCCAAGGTGGCGTGGAAGTGGATCGTGGCGGTCGGCCTGGTCCTGGGAGTGGCGAAGTTCGGCCTGCTCTTCGTCGGCATGGACGTGGGCATGCCGGCCGGCCTGTCCTCCCTGGTCCTGCAGATACAGGCGGTGTTCACGGCGGCCATCGCGGCCCTGACCCTGGGCGAACGCCCCTCCCGCGTCCGCCTGCTGGGCATGGTGATCGCCCTGGCCGGCATCGCCGTGGCGGCCGTGGACGAGGGCGCCGCGGGCCCGCTCGGCGCGTTCGCCCTGGTCGTCGGGGCGGCGGCCTGCTGGGGCGCCTCGAACGTCCTCACGCGCAAGGCGGCTCCGCCCGACGCGCTGAACTTCATGGTCTGGGTCAGCACGGTCCCGGTCCTCCCCCTGCTGGCCCTCTCCCTCCTCACCGAAGGCCCCTCGCGCGACCTGGCCGCCCTGCGGGCCCTGGACTGGCAGGGTGCGGGCACCGTCCTCTACGTCGCCTGGATCACCACGGTCTTCGGCTTCGGCGTGTGGGGCTTCCTTCTGCGCCACCACCCCGCCTCCACGGTGGCGCCGTTCTCGCTCCTGGTCCCGGTGTTCGGCATGTCGTCGGCGTTCCTGTTCCTGGGCGAGCCGGTGAGCCCGCTGCGGTGGTGCGCGGCGGCGCTGCTGGTGGGCGGGGTGGGGCTGGCCTCCCTCACCCCGCGCCGCAGCGCACCCGCGGTGCTCGCGGACCCGGCCGCCGTCGCTAGGACGCCTCGACCAGCATCCCGGGCGGGCTGACGTGGAACGTGCGGGCCCGCACGCCGAAGCCCGTGTCGCCGTCCAGGTGGCTGTCGTCGTCCCAGGTGACGATCACGCTCTCCGGTCCGTTGCCGAAGGCCGTCGCCGTGCAGGTGTGGGACCGCCGTCCGGGGTCCGTCGTGCTGACCCGCACCGGGTCGCCCAGTGAACCCTGGCTCTCCGAGCAGACCTTGGCCATCACCGTCGGCACGGTGTCGTGCGTGTCCGCGCTCTCCTCCACCCACGCCATCAGGAAGCGTCCATTCGGCAGCCGGGACAGGGAGGGCGAGCTCCGGGTGACGCCCCGGGGGTTGCCGGCCGTGATGTCGAAGGTCTCCGTGCCGTCGGGCTGGAAGATGCTCGCCGCGATCGTGGTCTGCGGTTTGCCCAGGTCGCTGGGCTGGATGCCCTCGATGTGCGCGACGACGAAGCGTCCGCTGTCGAGCAGGGTGATCGCGTTGACCCCGGTGAACCCGCCGACGTCGGGCTGGATCTCCCCGCCCAGCGGGTTGCCCTCGAAGTCGAAGAACCGCAGGGTGAGCCGGCCGCCGCCGATCGCCGAGGGGTCCGTCGACCAGGCGACGACCACGTTGCCGTTGGTGAGGATGGAGGCGGCTGGCTTCTCGTGGAAGCCCTCGGTGGTGCTGACCGTGAACTCCGGTGTCGCCGCACTGCCGTCCGGGTGGAACCGCCGCGCGCGGATGCGCCGGTCGGGCCGCCGGCTCGCCCAGGTGACCAGCACACCACCGTCGATCATGAACGCGAGACACGGCCGGACCTTCGGGTCCGCGTCCGCCGTGACCAGCGTCTCCGGACCGGACTTGCGGCCCTCGGTGAACCGCTGGAGCTTCACGGAGGGACTGGGCCCGGGCGTGCCGAGCGGGGTCTCCAGCCATACGGCGAACTGGCCGCTGATCCCGGCGGACAGCACGGCGGGCCACAACGGCCGCACCCCCGGCCCGTCCGAGGGCTGCGTACTGACCGCGAACTCGTCCCCGAGCTTGTCGCCGTCGTCCCCCAGGAACTGCCCCTTGATGACGAAGTCGCTCTCGTCCGACCACAGCTCCAGGAACTGGGTGCCGAACAGGGCGTCGACGGCGGGCTGGAGCTGGTCGCCGGACTTGGTGGTGTTGACGAGGAAGTCAGCCATGGCTGCTCTCCGAATCAGGGCGAGGGGAAGCGAGAGCGGTACGACCGGCCGAGTCCGTGGGAAAAGCGTGTCACGCCCGGGGCACGGGTGCATCCGGAGCGGCCGGGGTGCGCGGGACGCCGCTGCGGGCCGTGCTCGAGCGGGGCCCGCGGCCCGGACATGCCGCTGCCCCGCCCCCTGGCAGGCGGGGCGGGGCAGCGGCGCGGTCAGCGGGTGTGCTCGATGAACCTCCGCGCCGTCTCGGCCAGGACCTCCCATCCGTCCCGTGCCCACAGCACGTCGTTGAACAGCTCCACCTCGATGGCACCGGTGTAACCGGCCGCCTCCACGTGCTCCTGCCACTCCCGCATGTCGATCGACCCGTCGCCGATCTGGCCCCGGCCGGTGAGAACACCCTGCGGGAGGGGCGTCGTCCAGTCGGCGAGCTGGAAGGTGTGGATGCGCCCGCCCGCACCCGCCCGGGCGATCTGCGCGGGCGCGGTGTCGTCCCACCAGATGTGGTACGTGTCGACCGTGACGCCGACCTGCTGCGCCGGGAAGCGTTCCGCGAGGTCCAGGGCCTGCGCCAGCGTCGACACCACACAGCGGTCCGAGGCGTACATGGGGTGCAGCGGCTCGATCGCCAGGCGGACGCCGTGCCGCTCCGCGTACGGGCCGAGTTCCGCCAGGGCGTCCGCGATGCGCTCCCGGGCGCCGTGCAGGTCCTTCGAGCCCGCGGGCAGGCCGCCCGAGACCAGGACCAGCGTGTCCGTGCCCAGTGCTGCCGCCTCGTCGATCGCACGGCGGTTGTCGGCCAGGGCCTCGGCGCGCTCCGCCGGGTCGATCGCCGTGAAGAACCCGCCCCGGCACAGCGTCGTCACCGTCAGCCCCGCGTCCCGGACCAGCTTGGCCGTGGCCTCCAGGCCGTGCTCCCGCACCGGCTCGCGCCAGAGCCCCACGTTGCGGATACCCAACCGCGCACAGCCGTCCACCAGTTCCGGCAACGACAGCTGCTTCACCGTCATCTGGTTGATGGAGAAGCGTTCCAAGGACCCGCTCACTGGTTCACCCCGTACACGCTCAGCAGCGTCTTCATCCGCTCCTCCGCCGTCTTCGGGTCGGGGAACAGGCCCAGACCGTCGGCCAGTTCGTACGCCGTCGCGAAGTGCGGCAGCGAGCGGGCCGACTGCAGGCCGCCGACCATCGTGAAGTGCGACTGGTGGCCGGCCAGCCAGGCCAGGAAGACCACGCCCGTCTTGTAGAAGCGGGTCGGGGCCTGGAACAGGTGCCGGGAGAGCCCGACCGTGGGGTCCAGCAGATCGCGGAAGCCCCTCACGTCGCCGGTGTCCAGGACCCGGACCGCCTGCGCCGCCAGCGGGCCCAGCGGGTCGAAGATGCCAAGCAGCGCGTGGCTGAAGCCCTGCTCGTCGCCCGCGATCAGCTCGGGGTAGTTGAAGTCGTCGCCGGTGTAGCAGCGCACGCCCTTGGGGAGCCGGCGGCGGATGTCGATCTCGCGCCGGGCGTCCAGCAGGGAGACCTTGATGCCGTCGACCTTGTCCGGGTGGGCGGCGATGACCTCCAGGAAGGTGTCCGTCGCCGCGTCCAGGTCGGACGAGCCCCAGTAGCCCTCCAGGGCCGGGTCGAACATCGGGCCCAGCCAGTGCAGGACGACCGGCTCGGTGGCCTGGCGCAGCAGATGGCCGTAGACCTCCAGGTAGTCCTCGGGGCCCTTGGCGGCCGCCGCGAGGGCCCGGGACGCCATCAGGATGGCCTGCGCGCCGGACTCCTCGACGAGGGCGAGCTGCTCCTCGTAGGCCGCGCGGACCTCCGCGAGCGAACCGGAGGCGATCTGGTCGGTGCCCACACCGCAGGCGATGAGCCCGCCGACCGACTTGGCCTCGGCGGCGCTGCGGCGGATCAGCTCCGCCGCGCCCGCCCAGTCCAGGCCCATGCCGCGCTGGGCGGTGTCCATCGCCTCGGCGACGCCCAGCCCGTGGGACCACAGGTGGCGGCGGAAGGCGAGGGTGGCGTCCCAGTCGACGGCAGCCGGGGAGTCCGGGGACACGTCCGCGAACGGATCGGCGACGACGTGGGCGGCCGAGAAGACCGTGCGGGAGGTGAAGGGCGTGCCGGGGGTCACGGTCAGGGGCTCGGTGCGCGGCTCGTAGGTCCGCAACGCCCCGCCGGCACCGGGGAGTCGGATCGTCACAGTGCGATCTCCGGTACGTCGAGACGGCGGCCCTCGGCCGAGGACTTGAGGCCCAGTTCGGCGAGCTGGACGCCGCGGGCACCGGCCAGCAGGTCCCAGTGGTAGGGGGCGTCGGCGTAGACGTGCCGCAGGAACAGCTCCCACTGGGCCTTGAAGCCGTTGTCGAACTCGGTGTTGTCCGGGACCTCCTGCCACTGGTCGCGGAAGACCTCCGTGGCGGGGATGTCCGGGTTCCAGACCGGCTTGGGGGTGGCGCTGCGGTGCTGGACGCGGCAGTTGCGCAGGCCCGCGACGGCGGAGCCCTCGGTGCCGTCGACCTGGAACTCCACCAGCTCGTCGCGGTTGACGCGCACGGCCCAGGAGGAGTTGATCTGGGCGATCGCGCCGCCCTCCAGCTCGAAGATGCCGTACGCGGCGTCGTCGGCCGTCGCGTCGTAGGGCTTGTCGTTCTCGTCCCAGCGCTGCGGGATGTGCGTGGCGGTGAGCGCCTGGACGGACTTCACGCGGCCGAACAGCTCGTGCAGCACGTACTCCCAGTGCGGGAACATGTCGACGACGATGCCGCCGCCGTCCTCGGACCGGTAGTTCCAGGAGGGGCGCTGGGCGGTCTGCCAGTCGCCCTCGAAGACCCAGTAGCCGAACTCGCCGCGCACGGACAGGATCCGTCCGAAGAAGCCGCCGTCGATCAGGCGCTTCAGCTTCAGCAGGCCCGGGAGGAAGAGCTTGTCCTGGACGACGCCGTGCTTGATGCCGGCCTCGTTCGCCAGGCGGGCCAGGTCCAGGGCGCCGTCGAGGCCGGTGGCGGTCGGCTTCTCGGTGTAGATGTGCTTGCCGGCCGCGATGGCCTTCTTCAGTGCCTCCTCGCGGGCGGAGGTGACCTGCGCGTCGAAGTAGATGTCCACCGTCTCGTCGGCGAGGACCGCGTCCACGTCCGTCGAGAGGTGCTCCAACCCGTGCCGCTCGGCCATCGCCTTCAGCGCGTGCTCCCGGCGGCCGACCAGGATCGGCTCGGGCCACAGCACGGTGCCGTCGCCGAGGTCGAGGCCACCCTGCTCGCGCAGGGCGAGGATGGAGCGGACCAGGTGCTGGCGGTAGCCCATGCGCCCGGTCACGCCGTTCATGGCGATACGCACCGTCTTGCGTGTCACGTCGTTCCCTTCGTACGCGGTCGTCGCGCCGCGTACGCCCCACCCTTCACAGGCGACCCTCTGGGGCGCGCGTGGACTGGTGAGCGTTGCAGCAAGCGCTTTCTACATACGAAGAAGCTAGCCTCTGAACCTCGGTCCGGACAAGACCGTGACCAGGACGAGTTGTTCGAGGGGGCGAACAACACGGGGTCGGGGGCTTAAGGTCTGCACGGAACCTTGGCCATGGGTTCATCGGGACACGGGCGGTCGACCTGCTGTTCCGCTCGGAACCATGGCCGGTGGTCCAGGTGTGTACGAGGGCGGAGACGAGACGCGATGCGCGACCGGAGGACGACGAGATGACGGTGACCCTGGCGGACGTGGCGGCCCGCGCGCAGGTCTCGCCCGCGACGGTGTCGCGAGTGCTGAACGGGAACTACCCCGTGGCCGCGTCCACCCGGGAGCGGGTGCTGAAGGCCGTGGACGAGCTGGACTACGTGCTCAACGGGCCTGCCAGCGCCCTGGCCGCCGCCACCTCCGACCTCGTCGGGATCCTGGTGAACGACATCGCCGACCCGTTCTTCGGGATCATGGCGAGCGCGATCCAGTCCGAGATCGGCGGCCCGGGCGGCCGGGCGGGCGGGGAGCGGCTCGCGGTGGTCTGCAACACGGGTGGCTCCCCGGAACGGGAACTGACGTATCTCACGCTGTTGCAACGGCAGCGGGCCGCGGCCGTGGTGCTGACCGGCGGGGCGATCGAGGACGCGGAGCACCAGGCGGCCATGGACGCGAAGGTGCGCAAGCTCGCGGAGGCCGGGACGCGGGTCGTGCTGTGCGGACGCCCGCCGGCGCCGGAGACCGGGGCGATCGCGCTGACCTTCGACAACCGCGGTGGCGGGCAGGAACTGACCGAGCACCTCATCGGCCTCGGACACCGGCGCCTCGGCTACATCGCGGGCCCCGAGGAGCGCACGACCACCCGGCACCGGCTGGAGGGACACCGGGCCGCGCTGGCGGCGCACGGCATCGAGGAGGACCCGCGCTGGACGGTGCACGGCCGCTACGACCGCCGCTCCGGCTACGAGGCGACGCTGGAGCTGCTGCGCCGTGACCCGTCGCTGACGGCGGTCGTCGCGGCGAACGACTCCGTCGCGCTGGGGGCGTGCGCCGCCCTGCGCGACTCCGGCCTGCGGATCCCGGAGGACGTGTCGGTGGCGGGCTTCGACGACCTGCCGTTCAGCATCGACGCGGTTCCGTCCCTGACGACGGTACGGCTGCCGCTGGCGGAGGCCGGCGCCCGGGCCGGCCGGATCGCGATGGGGCGCGAGGAGGCACCGCCCGGGGGGATCGCCTCGGTGCGGGGGGAGTTGATGGTGCGCGGGTCCTCGGGGGTGCCGCGGTCTTCTTGAGGCGCGCGGGCCGCGCGGAGCCTGGGCTCCGCCGCTCGACGGGGCCCGGGGCGCCGGTGCCCGGGCCGTAGGGCGATGGCCGCCCCGGGCGTCGTGTCGGCCCGGACGGCCTCGCCTCGTCCGGACCGGCGCCCGTCAGGCACGGCTCGTCAGCGGACGACGTCGAAGACGTTCTTCTGCAGCCCGTTGGCGTAGGCCTCGTGTTCCACCAGCCGCAGCTTCTGGGTGTCCTTGTCCGTGGTGCTGAACAGCCGCTTGCCCGCCCCGAGCAGGAGCGGGAAGACGAGCAGGTGGTAACGGTCGATCAGGCCCGCGTCGGAGAGGGCCTGGTTGAGGGTGGCGCTGCCGTGGATGATGATCGGGCCGCCCTCGGTCTCCTTCAGTGCGGCGACCTCGTCGAGCGAGCGCAGGATCACCGTCTCGCCCCAGTTCGACACCAGGTTCTCCTCGGCGAGGGTGGTGGAGACGACGTACTTCGGCATCACCTTGTAGTCGGCGAATTCCTCCATGTCGGGCCACACCGCGCTGAATGCCTCATAGCTGGTGCGGCCCATCATCATCGCGGTGGCTTCCCCCTGCTCCCGGCCCTTGATCTCGAACGCCTCGGGAAGGAACTCGACGTCCTTGAAGGTCCACCCGGAGTTCCGGTAGCCGGGCTCGCCGCCCGGGGCCTCCACGACGCCGTCGAGCGAGATGAAAGCGGTGCTGATCAGAGTACGCATCGAGGGTCCTCGGTATCTCGTGTCGGTCCGCGGCGGATGCCGTCGCTGCACGCTTCCACACCACTCGCGGCCGCGACGTGCGAACACCCCTTCCGACTGCGGAGCGCGGAGAAACTCATCGGTCGCAGCCGTCCCGCCCGTCGGCTCGGCCGTCCGGGTTCGCCTCGTGCCTCCTCGTGTCTGGATCCAGCGGCCCCCGGACGCCTAAGCTCGACCCGAGAGTATCTCTGACTCAGTCAAACATCCGGGGGTCGAGGCGACCATGACCGTCCAGGACATCCGCTCCTTCAACCGCTTCTACACGAACGTCATCGGCGCCCTCGACTACGGCCGCCGGCTCTACGCCCCCTACACCCTCACCGAGTCCCGCGTCCTGTACGAGCTGGCCCACGCGCCCCGTACCGACGCCGCCGACCTGCGCGCCCAGCTGCACCTCGACGCCGGATACCTCACCCGCATCCTGAACAAGTTCGAGCAGGACGGGCTGGTCGAGCGCGGCCCGTCCGACACCGACCCGCGCCGCCGCCGCATCACGCTCACCGCCCCCGGCCGGGAGGCCGCCGCGCTGCTCGACGAGCGGGCGCGGGAGACGGTCGGGGCGATGCTGGACACCGTCCGGGCCGAGGACCGCCCGCGGCTCGCGGAGGCCATGCGCACCGTCCGGACGATCCTGGGCGACGGAGACGGAGACGGAGACGGAGACGGAGACGGAGACGGAGACGGAGACGGAGACGGAGACGGCGACGGAGACGGAGACGGAGACGGCGACCGCGGCGCCCCGCGCCCCGAGGACGTCGTCCTGCGCGAGCCCGCCCCCGGTGACCTCGGCTGGATCGTGCAGCGCAACGCCGCGCTCTACGCCGCCGAGTACGGCTTCGACGCCGACTACGAGGCGCTGGTGGCGAGGATCGTCGCCGACTACGGCGAGGACCACGACCCGCACCTGGAGCGGACCTGGATCGCCGAGCTGGACGGCCGGCCGGTGGGGTGCGTGATGTGTGTCCGGGACGACACCCCCGGCGCCGCCCGCCTGCGGCTGCTGCTCGTCGAGCCGGACGCGCGCGGCCTCGGCATCGGGGACCGTCTGGTCGGGGCGCTCGTCGACTTCGCCCGCGAGACCGGCTACCGCGAGGTCGTCCTGTGGACCAACGACATCCTCGGCGCGGCCCGCCGCATCTACCAGCGCCATGGTTTCGTCCTGGTCGCGGAGAAGCCGCACCACTCCTTCGGCCAGGATCTGACCGGCCAGGACTGGCGACTGGATCTCCACGCAACACCTGAGTGACGAAGAGGAATGCCAGGCGGGGGTGCCGGGTAGTGTCCGTTCACATGAAGCTGGCGTTCTCCACCCTCGGTGTCCCCGGCCTGCCCCTGCCCGACGTCCTGCGGCTCGCGACCGCCCACGGCTACCACGGCGTGGAGCTGCGCACGCATCCCGAGGAACCGGTCCACACCGGCCTCGGCCCCGCCGAACGGGCCGACGTCGCGGCCGAGTTCAAGGGAGCGGGCGTAGAGCTCCTGGGCCTGGCGGGCTACGCACGGGTCGCCGCGCCGGGCGACGACGAGGCCGTCCTGGCCGAGATCCGCGCTCTCCTGGACCTGGCCCGCGACCTCGGCGCCCCGTACATCCGGGTCTTCCCCGGTGGCGACCTCGACGTCCAGACCCCCGAGGAGGCCGACGCGACGGCCGCCCGCCGCCTGGGCACGGCCGCCGAACACGCCAATGACCTGGGCGTACGGATCCTCCTCGAAACCCACGACTCGCACCGCACCGCCGCCGACGCGATGCGGATCCTCGGCCTCGTCGGCCACCGCCAGGTCGGCGCCCTCTGGGACGTGATGCACACCTGGCTCGGCGGCGAACAGCCCTCCGAGACCTACGCGGCCCTCTCTCCCCACCTCGGCTACGTCCAGGTCAAGGACATCGCCTCCGTCGAGGACACCACCCCGTTGCCGCTCGGCGCGGGGGTGCTGCCCCTGGCCGAATGCGTCGAGGTCCTCTCCCGCCACAACTGGGACGGCTGGCTCTGCTGGGAGTACGAGAAGCGCTGGTACGAGGAGGCCGCGCCGCTGCCCGACCTCCTGGAGTCCGGACGTGAGCACCTGAGCAGACTGCTGAACGAGTCGGCGTGACGCGTCAGCCCTCGGCGGCCCGATCGGCCCCGAGGGCCAGGACCGCGAGCAGGGCGACGCACCCGCCGAGCAGCGCGCCGGGAGCCAGGCCGGTGACCACGGCGTGGACGGGGCTGCATGAGAACCTGCCTCCATGTCACCGACCTCTTCGCCGGCGTCCGGACCACTGCCACCGCCCATTCCCCGTTCCATGCGGGCCGTCGTGATCACCGGCCACGGAGACCTCGACGTGATTGAGGAGCGCGAGGTGCCCGTCCCCCGCCCGGGGCCGGGCGAGGTGCTGGTCCGGGTACACGCGGCAGGTTGCAACAACACCGATCTGTGGACCCGCGAAGGCTCCTACGGTGCGGCGGAGGACCCGGATGTCAAGACGGGGTGGCTCGGTCCGCTCGACTTCCCGCGCATCCAGGGAGCCGACGTGGTCGGCACAGTAGTGGCCTGCGGCGATGAGGAAGCCACCGGACTGGTCGGGACGCGGGTGCTGGTGGACCCGGCCGAGTACGACGGTCCGGGCCCGGACGCGCGCCCGGCCGACGTGCTGGGGAGCGAGCGTGACGGGGGGTTCGCCGAGTACGTCGTGGTACCGAGCGCCCGAGCCCACTCCGTCGAGGGGTCGCCCCTCACGGACGTGGAACTGGCCGCACTGCCTACCGCCTATGGCACCGCGCTGGGCATGCTCGACCGCGGGGCCGTATCGGAGGGCCACACCGTGCTCGTCACCGGCGCCTCGGGTGGTGTCGGTCTTGCCGCGGTCCAGTTGGCCCGCTCCCGTGGGGCCCGGGTCGTCGCAGTGTGCAGCGGTGACAAGGGCGACGCTGTCCGCAGCGCTGGTGCCGACGCTGTGGTGGACCGGCGACGGGATGAGGTGCTCGCCGACGCGGGCGCGGCAGCACCGGAGGGATACGACGCGGTCATCGACGTCGTTGCCGGCGCGGTCCTCGGCCCGGGCCTTGGATTGCTGAGGGCCGGGGGACGCTGGGTGGTTGCCGGTGCCCTTGACGGCTGGGCTGTCGACATCGACGTGCGCCGGCTCTACCTGGCAAATCTCTCGCTGGTGGGATCAACCATGCACACGCCTCGGATCTTCGACCACCTGGTAGAGATTGCCCGCCGCGGCGACGTCAGACCCGTCGTCGCCGCAACCTTCCCACTCGGGCAGGTAGGCGAAGCCCAGGCACAAC
This sequence comes from Streptomyces sp. WAC04114, assembly GCF_019733245.1. NCBI lineage: Bacteria > Bacillati > Actinomycetota > Actinomycetes > Kitasatosporales > Streptomycetaceae > Streptomyces > Streptomyces sp. WAC04114. The sequence continues at coordinate 9,221 of NZ_JAIGQA010000062.1, read as the reverse complement.
TCGCCCGGCGCGGGCACGTGGGAAAGCTGATCGTCGTCCCCTGACCCGAATTCTCGGGTTCAGCCGCCCCAGGTGTTGAAGATTGCCCGGGACCTGGACAGGCTCACGCCACAGGGACACGGCTGACTCCTAGACCCCTATGTGCCCGTCCTTGACGGCGCCGACGAACGCCGCCCAGCCGCTCCGCGAGAAGACCAGGGCGGGACCGTGGGCGGCTTTGCTGTCCCGCACGGGGACATCGGGCTGGCCGGGGGTGACTTCGAGGCACTCGCCTTGGTCGCCGCCGCTGTAGCTGGACTTGTACCAGCCGGTGAGGGCGATGTGCTCACTGTCGATCACGCGTGTGCTCCTCCACTGCCGCCTTGACGAGGGCCAGTGATTCCTGCTGCGACAACGCTCCTTCCCGGCCGTGACCAGGGCGACGTCAGCGCGAATCCGTGCGGCGGGCGTATGCCCGGGCCGCGCGGGCGCGGTCGCCGCAGCGGGTGGAGCACCAGTGGCGGCGGCCGTGGCGGAGCAGGTAGCGGTTGCAGGGCGGGGAACCGCAGGCGGTGAGGCGCTCGGCCGCGGGGGAGGTGAGCAGGTCGGCGGCGTCCGCGGCGAGCGTCGCCAGGGCGAGGTCGACGATCGCGGTGGTGGGGTGCGGGGCGGTGCGGTAGGGGCCGGTCTTGTCGTCCCACCGCAGCAGCGGGGCCGTCGGGACCCTGGTCATCGCGTCGTTGACGGCCGACACCGCCGCGGGCAGGGCGGGTACGCCGTCGACGCGGGCGGCGAACAGCGACCTGATCTGTTCGCGCAGTGAGCGCAGTTGGGCCGCGCACATCTCCCGCATGCCGGCGTCCACCGGGGCGAGGTCGCGCTGGGTCAGCCAGTGGTTCGCCTGTGCGGGGGTGCCCAGGAGATCGAGTGTGCGCCCGCCGGGCAGTGCGATCGCGGTGTTGGCGAGGGCCAGGGAGGGGTGCTCCTCCTCGCCCTGGGCGGGCGGCGGGGCGGGCTGTTCGGTCACGGGCTCCTCCATGTTTCTCATGGTACGTCTTGCCTGCATCCGTGAGAAGCGGCTACGGTCATCTCACGGTTCGCCCGCGTCTATCCGTGAGGTGCTGCATGTCTTCTGTTCCCGTGACGACCGACTTCCCCGTTCGCGCCCTCGGCGGCCCGACCGCCCTGTTCGAGTACGGCGGCCTGCGCTTCCTGACCGACCCGACCTTCGACGCCCCCGGCGACTACGCCCGGCCCGGAGGTCCGCTCCTGACCAAGACCGCGCCCGCCACCGCCACGCCCGCCGACCTCGGTAGCGTCGACGTGGTGCTGCTCTCCCACGACGAGCACCCCGACAACCTCGACACCAGCGGCCGGGCCCTGCTCGCCCGGATACCCCTGACCCTGACCACACCCGGCGGCGGTGAGCGCCTGCGCGAGAGCCTGGGGGACAAGGTCAGGGGGCTGGCCGACTGGGAGTCCGTCGAGCTGGACCGGCCCGGCGGCGGCACGGTCACCGTGACCGGCGTCCCGGCCCTGCACGGCCCCGGCCCGCGCGAGCAGGTCGAGGCGTTCACCGGCCAGGTCGTCGGCTTCGTCCTGACCGGCGAGGGCCTGCCCACCGTCTACGTCAGCGGCGACAACGCCTCACTCGACGCGGTCCGTGAGATCGCCGGCCGCTACGGCCCCGTCGACACCGCCCTGCTCTTCGCCGGCGCTCCCCGCTTCCCCGTCCTCTTCGACAACCAGGTCATCGTCCTGGACAGCGCGATGGCCGCCGAGGCCGCGCGGATCTTGGGGGCCCGGCGTGTGGTCCCCGTCCACTACGACAGCTGGGCCCACTTCACCGAGGGCCGCGAGCAGCTGGAAGCCGCCTTCACCGCCGCCGGGCTCGCCGACCGGCTGGACTGGGGCAAGGGCGCCTGACCCGACGTCACTTCCGCCAGAACAGGTGGTGCGTCACCTTGCCGCTCGGGCTCGGTACGACATCGCGGTGGAAGCGGTCGAGCAGTTCCTCGGGGGACTCCCACAGCCGTGAGCCGGATCCGAGCACCACGCCCGGCGAGACCGCCACGTGCAGCGTGTCGACCAGGTCGGCGTCCAGGAACTGCCGGATGGTCGCCGCGCCGCCACCGAGCCGGACGTCCTTGCCCCCGGCCGCCTTGCGCGCCTGGGCGAGGACCTCGGCCGGATCCCCGCCGACGAAGTGGAACGTCGTGTCGGAGAGCGTGAACGAGGGGCGCTCGTGGTGGGTCATCACGAACACCGGGGTGTGGAAAGGAGGTTCGTCGCCCCACCAGCCCTGCCACTCGTAGTTCTCCCAGGGGCCGCGCTGAGGGCTGAACTTGTTGCGGCCCATGATCTCGGCGCCGATGTTGTGGTGGAAGTCGCGCACCAGGTAGTCGTCGAGGCCCCGGCTCCCGCCCGGGTCGGTGCGGTTCGGCCAGCTCGCGGTCGCGCCGGCCCAGGCGAACATCTTCCCGGGGTCGGCATGGCCGAAGGGCCTCTCCAGACTCTGGCCCTCACCGGCACCGAAACCGTCACTCGAGACGTTGAAGTTCTGCACGCGCAGCAACTGGGACACAGCGCTCCTCCTGTGGTCGATACGAGGAAGACCGCCCGGGCCGGCGAAACTCATCGGTCCGGGCCCGGCGCATCAGAAGGCCCGGCTCACCCTGCCTGCGCCACCACGTGGTCGATCACCTGCTGGAAGTCCTCGCTCGGCGAGAACTCCACCAGCTCGCTGTCCTCCAGCGCCACCGGTACATGGCCGGGGCCCCAGTAGTACGCCTGACCCGCCTCGTACTCCTCCTCGCCCGTGGCCGTGCGCATCCGGATACGGCCCTTGAGCAGGTAGCCCCAGTGCGGGCACTGGCAGGCGTCGTCGGGCAGGCCCTTGAGGGCCGGGCCCATGTCCGTGCCCTGGGGGAGCGTGATGTAGCCGACCGACATGCCGCCGCCGATCGGCATCAGGCGCAGTTCCACTCCGTCGCCTTCGAGGGCCACGGGTACGTCGTTCCGGGTCGCCGCCTTCATGGTTCCTCCGCTCCGGTCCACCAGGGCCTCCAGCGCCCCACAGGAAACCCCCGTACCTCCAGCCTGGCCCGCCGGGCCGCGCCCCGCGACGTCACGATCCGGTCAAGAGGTACCGCCGGGGGCTTGATTCGGCTGCGTGTAATCGATTCCATGCTCCCGTCGATGTAATCGATTCCACGAGCGCCCGCCGATGTCGTCGCGGGTGCTCCCACGACTGATCCACAAGGAGGTGGAGCGGCGGTGGCCAGCATCAAGGACGTCGCTGCCGAGGCCGGCGTCTCCGTCGCCACGGTCTCGCGCGTCCTGAACGACCACCCGTCGGTCAGCGCCGACGCACGCACCCGCGTGCTGGCCGCCGTCGAGACCCTGGGCTACCGCCCGAACGCCGTCGCCCGCTCGCTGCGCACCGACCAGACCCACACCCTCGGCCTGGTCATCAGCGACGTGATGAACCCGTACTTCACCGAGCTGGCCCGCTCCGTCGAGGAGGAGGCCCGTGCGCTCGGCTACAGCGTCATCATCGGCAACGCCGACGAGCGGCCGGACCTCCAGGACCACCACGTACGCACCCTGCTCGACCGCCGTATCGACGGCCTGCTCGTCTCCCCGACGGACGGCGGCTCGCCGCTGATGCTGGACGCCGCGCGGGCCGGAACGCCCATGGTCTTCGTGGACCGGTGGATCCCGGGCGTGGACGTCCCGGTGGTGCGGTCGGACGGGCGCGGCGCCGTGCGGGATCTCGTGGCGCATCTGCACCGGCTCGGACACCGCAGGCTCGCCATCATCGCGGGCCCGGCGGCGACCACGACCGGCCGCGAGCGCGTGGAGGCCTTCCGGGAGGCGCTCGCCGTGTTCGGCCTCGAACTCCCCGACGCCTACACAGGGCAGGGCGACTTCCAGGCCGAGAGCGGGCGCCGGGTCACCGAGGGCTTCCTCGACCTGGCCGAACCGCCCGAGGTCGTCTTCGCGGCCGACAACCTGATGGCGCTCGGCGCCCTGGACGCCGTACGGGCGCGTGGTCTGCGCGTACCGGACGACCTCGCGCTGGCCGCGTTCGACGACATCCGGTGGTTCGTGCACACCGATCCGCCGATCACCGCGATCGCCCAGCCCACGGGCGAGCTGGGCCGGGCCGCCGTACGGGCCCTGGTCGACCGCATCGAGGGGCGGCCCGGCGAGTCCGTCACGCTCCCCGCCCGGCTCGTCGTACGCCGCTCGTGCGGCGAGCACCCCACCCCAGTGCAAAGGAGCACGACGTGAGCAACGCGGACGAGTTGCTGCGCATCGAGGGCATACGGAAGACCTTCCCGGGCGTGGTCGCGCTGGACGGCGTCGACTTCGACCTGCGCCGGGGTGAGGTGCACGTGCTGCTCGGTGAGAACGGGGCCGGCAAGAGCACCCTCATCAAGATGCTCTCCGGCGCCTACACCCCCGACGCCGGGCGGATCCTGGTCGGCGGCGAGGAGACCCGCATCCAGGGTGCGCAGGACTCCGAGCGGCTCGGGATCGCCACGATCTACCAGGAGTTCAACCTGGTACCCGATCTGACGGTCGCCGAGAACATCTTCCTCGGGCGCCAGCCCCGCCGGTTCGGGATGATCGACCGGAAGAGGATGGAGGCCGACGCCGAGGTCCTGCTGCGGCGGGTCGGCGTGAACGTCTCGCCCCGCGCGCGGGTCCGCGACCTCGGCATCGCACGCCTGCAGATGGTCGAGATCGCCAAGGCGCTGAGCCTGGACGCCCGCGTGCTGATCATGGACGAGCCGACCGCCGTGCTCACCTCCGAGGAGGTCGACAAGCTCTTCGCGATCGTGCGCACGCTGCGCGAGGACGGCGTCGGGATCGTCTTCATCACCCACCACCTGGAGGAGATCGCCGCGCTCGGGGACCGGGTGACGGTCATCCGGGACGGGAAGAGCGTCGGGCAGGTCCCCGCCTCCACACCCGAGGACGAGCTCGTCCGGCTCATGGTCGGGCGCTCCATCGAGCAGCAGTACCCGCGTGAACGCGCCGACCGGGGCGCCGCGTTGCTCACCGTCGAGGGACTCACCCGGGACGGCGTCTTCCACGACGTCGGCTTCGAGGTGCACGCCGGTGAGGTCGTCGGCATCGCCGGGCTGGTCGGCGCGGGCCGTACCGAGGTCGTGCGGGCGGTCTTCGGGGCCGACGCGTACGACAAGGGCACCGTGAAGGTCTCCGGCACCCCGATCGCCAAGTCCGACGTCAACGCGGCGATGACCGCGGGCATCGGACTCGTGCCCGAGGACCGCAAGGGCCAGGGCCTGGTACTGGACGCCTCGGTCGAGGAGAACCTCGGCCTGGTGACCCTGCGGTCGGCCACGCGGGCGGGCCTCGTCGACCTCAAGGGGCAGCGCGAGTCCGCCGAGCGGATCGCGGGGCAGCTCGGCGTGCGGATGGCCGGGCTCGGCCAGCACGTGCGCACGCTCTCCGGCGGCAACCAGCAGAAGGTCGTCATCGGCAAGTGGCTGCTCGCCGACACCAAGGTGCTGATCCTCGACGAGCCGACGCGCGGCATCGACGTCGGCGCCAAGGTCGAGATCTACCAGCTCGTCAACGAACTCACCGCCGCCGGAGCGGCCGTCCTGATGATCTCCAGCGATCTGCCCGAGGTGCTCGGCATGAGCGACCGGGTGCTGGTGATGGCGCAGGGCCGGATCGCCGGTGAACTCTCCGCCGACGAGGCGACCCAGGACGCCGTGATGGCTCTGGCCGTCTGCACCCCCACGACCACGAACACGAGCACGACCACGAACGGAACGGAGGCCTCCCGTGGCCACTGACACGCTCAAGAGCACAACGGGCGCGGGTGGCGCCTCGGGAGGCCTGCGCCGCCTCCTGCTCGACAACGGCGCGCTCACCGCGCTCATCGTCCTCGTCATCGCGATGTCGGCCCTGTCCGGCGACTTCCTGACGACGGACAACCTCCTCAACGTCGGTGTGCAGGCGGCCGTGACGGCCATCCTCGCCTTCGGCGTGACCTTCGTGATCGTCTCCGCGGGCATCGACCTGTCGGTCGGCTCGGTCGCCGCGCTGTCCGCCACGGTCCTCGCCTGGAGCGCCACCTCCGCGGGCGTCCCGGTCTTCCTCGCCGTCCTGCTCGCCATAGCGACGGGCATCGTCTGCGGCCTGGTCAACGGCATCCTGATCTCCTACGGCAAGCTCCCGCCGTTCATCGCCACGCTGGCCATGCTGTCCGTGGCCCGCGGTCTGTCCCTGGTGATCTCCGAGGGCTCCCCGATCGCCTTCCCCGACTCGGTCTCCCACCTCGGCGACACGCTCGGCGGCTGGCTGCCGGTGCCGGTCCTGGTGATGATCGTCATGGGCCTGATCGCGGCCTTCGTGCTCGGCCGGACCTACATCGGCCGCTCCATGTACGCGATCGGCGGCAACGAGGAGGCCGCGCGGCTGTCCGGCCTGCGCGTGAAGAAGCAGAAGCTCGCCATCTACGCCTTCTCCGGCGTCTTCGCCGCCGTCGCCGGTGTCGTCCTCGCCGCCCGGCTCTCCTCCGCGCAGCCCCAGGCCGCCGACGGCTACGAGCTGGACGCGATCGCCGCCGTCGTCATCGGCGGTGCCTCCCTCGCGGGCGGTACCGGCAAGGCGTCCGGCACGCTCATCGGCGCGCTGATCCTGGCCGTGCTGCGCAACGGGCTGAACCTGCTGAACGTCTCCGCGTTCTGGCAGCAGGTCGTCATCGGTGTCGTCATCGCGCTCGCGGTGCTGTTCGACACGCTGCGGCGCAAGGCGGGGGCGACCCCGGTGGCCGGCGCCTCCCAGGGGGGCAGGGGCAAGCAGGCGGCGACGTACGGACTCGCGGCCGTGGTCACCGTCGCGATCGTCGGCGCCACGTCCTTCCTGCACAACGGCTCCTCCGCCGCGAGCAGCCCGAAGCTGGGCCTGTCGCTGTCCACCCTCAACAACCCCTTCTTCGTGCAGATCCGGGCGGGCGCCCAGGCCGAGGCGGAGAAGCGGGGCGTGGACCTGACCGTCACCGACGCCCAGAACGACGCCTCCCAGCAGGCCAACCAGCTGCAGAACTTCACCAGTTCCGGCCTGGGCGCGATCATCGTCAACCCGGTGGACTCCGACGCGGCGAGCAACTCCGTCAAGGCCGCCGACCAGGCGAAGATCCCGGTCATCGCGGTCGACCGGGGCGTCAACAAGGCGTCCGTGGACGCCCTGGTCGCCTCCGACAACGTCGCCGGCGGTGAACTCGCCGCCAAGACCGTCGCCGACAAGCTGGGCGGCAAGGGCAAGATCGTGATCCTCCAGGGCCAGGCCGGCACGTCCGCGGCCCGGGAGCGCGCGCAGGGCTTCGCGAACGGCCTCAAGGCCTTCCCGGGCATCCAGGTCGTCGCCCAGCAGCCCGCCGACTTCGACCGCACCAAGGGCCTCGACGTCATGTCGAACCTGCTCCAGGCCCACCCGGACGTCCAGGGCGTCATCGCCGCCAACGACGAGATGGCGCTCGGCGCGATCAAGGCGCTGGGTTCCAAGGCCGGCACGTCGGTCTCGGTCGTGGGCTTCGACGGCACGCCTGACGGACTGAAGGCGGTCGAGGGCGGCACGCTGTACGCGTCCGTGGCGCAGCAGCCGTCCCAGCTCGGGAAGATCGCCGTGGACAACGCCCTGCGGGCCCTGAAGGGCGAGAAGGTCGAGGAGACGGTGAAGGTGCCGGTGAAGGTGGTCACCAAGGAGAACGTGGCCGGCTTCAGCGGCTGACATCGGGGAACGGCGGGCGGTCGCACACGGTGTGCGTGACCGCCCGCCCATGTCACTCACGTGGGGAGACAACTCATGTACGACTACGACCTCCTGGTCGTGGGGTCGGCCAACGCCGACCTGGTGATCTCAGTGGAGCGCCGGCCCGGTGCCGGCGAGACCGTGCTCGGCTCCGACCTGGCCGTCCACCCGGGCGGCAAGGGCGCGAACCAGGCGGTCGCCGCCGCCCGGCTCGGCGCCCGTACGGCACTGCTGGCCCGGGTCGGCGACGACGCGCACGGCCGGCTGCTGCTGGAGTCCCAGCGCGAGGCGGGCGTCGACACGGTGGGGGTCCTGGTGGGCGGCGCACCGACCGGCGTCGCGCTGATCACCGTCGACCCGTCCGGGGACAACAGCATCGTGGTCTCGCCCGGCGCGAACGCCCGCCTGACCCCCGAGGACGTGAGCGCCGCCGGGTGCCTCTTCCAGGGCTCGCGGGTGGTGTCGGCGCAGTTGGAGATCCCGCTGGAGACGGTGGTGGAGGTCGTGCGGAGCCTGTCGCCCGACAGCCGGTTCGTGCTGAACCCCTCCCCGCCGCGCCCCCTTCCGCAGGAGGTGCTGGCGGCCTGCGACCCGCTGATCGTGAACGAGCACGAGGCCAAGGTGATCCTGGGCGGCTCCGCCGTCGGGGACACCCCCGAGGACTGGGCGCGGATCCTGCTCGCCAAGGGCCCGAAGTCGGTGGTGGTGACGCTGGGTGCGGAGGGCGCGCTGGTGGCGTCGGCGGAGGGTGTCGCGCGGGTGCCGGCCGTGAAGGTGGACGCGGTGGACACGACGGGTGCGGGCGATTCCTTCACCGCGGCGCTGGCCTGGCGGCTGGGAGCGGGGGAGTCGCTGGCCGAGGCGGCCGCGTACGCGGCGCGGGTGGGTGCCGCGACCGTGACGAAGGAGGGCGCGCAGGCGTCCTTCCCGACGGCGGCGGAGGTCGCCGCTCCGTGAAGAGGACCGGAATACTGAACCGTCACCTCGCCGGTGCGCTGGCCGAACTCGGCCACGGCGACGGGGTGCTGGTGTGCGACGCGGGCATGCCCATCCCCGACGGCCCCCGGGTGGTGGACCTGGCCTTCCGCGCCGGGGTGCCGGCGTTCGCCGAGGTGCTGGACGGGCTGCTGGCCGAGCTGGTGGTCGACGGGGCGACGGCGGCGCGGGAGCTGCGGGAGGCCAACCCGGAGGCTTCGGCGCTGCTGGAGGGGCACTTCCCCGGACTGGACCTCGTGTCGCACGAGCGTCTCAAGGAGCTGTCGGCGGGTGCCCGGCTGGTCGTCCGCACGGGCGAGGCACGGCCGTACGCGAACGTCCTGCTGCGGTGCGGCGTCTTCTTCTGACCGCTCCGAAGGGCCGCTGACCAGCCCAGAGCGGCCCCGAACGGTTTCGAGGGAGCCCGGTCCGTCGACCGGGCCCCCTCGGCTTTCCCCTCCCGTCAGGAA